>NZ_JBFUHY010000072.1:0-25652 GCF_056402155.1 Pseudomonas sp. P4_C1 | reverse complement strand
GGTGCGGGTAACGACGTTCTCATCGGCGGTGGCGGTAATGACGTGATGAGTGGCGGCGTGGCCGGCAACGATACGTTCGTGTTTGCTGCCGCGGGTTTCGGCAACGATACGATCCTGAACTTCGGAGCGAATTTGGCCGCAGAGCAGGACTTGCTCAATGTCACGGGGATGGGGATCACCAGCGCGACGTTCGCTGCCAGCCTGACCATAACGGCAGACGGGGCGGACACGGTGGTGGGGATCGGAGCGGACTCCATCCGCCTTGTGGGTGTCAGCAGCGCGGCCGTTGATCAGACGGACTTCATTCTGGCCACTTGAGGTCCTGGTCAGTACTGTCGCAGGGAGCGTGGACCGCGGAGGGGAGGGCAATGGATGCCCTCCCTTTCTCCTTCCATTCAATTGCCCATCAGCTATCGGGGTGCCAGCAGCGTACTGGAACTCATCAAGGCAGGTTGGAACCGAACTGCGAAATCAAAGAAACAATGGAAAAAGGAAACCCGGCCTTGAACATTTCAGCCATCTGCCTCTTGAGCAGCCTATTGGTCGCGGTCGCGGCTTCTGCTACCGGGATCACTTCGGTCTTCGACCTGGGCTTCACCAGGTCAGCCACAGAAACGCTGAAAAAACTGGACATCAACGACGCTTTTATTATCGCCGTCTCAAGTCCTGCAGCGTTTACCTTCTGCCGCAATGGTTCGTCAACGCTCTGGAAGTATCAGGTGTTGGATCTAGAGCAACAGGTGGCGATGCAAATTGGCCCAAAGCGGTCTTCGACGGACTATCAACTCATTACCGTTGCGCAAGTCAATAGCATTGCCTGCGAACAGGATCACCTTGCACCCTTGGTTAAACCGCCTGTCAGGCGTGGACTTGTCCTCGGCCTGATCACCCTGTTTCTGCTAGTCGGCCTGCGATATACCTACCGCGCAATCATGGATTGCCGATATGACCAAACCGGGTTTTCGAAGCCAGGCTTGCAGCGCTTGAGCGAATCCCGATTACCGTACAATTCAACAGTCATGGCGTTGGCCGCATGGGGTATGGCGGCAGCTACGGCATTTGTTTACTTCGGGTTTTGAGCATGAGTGCAGGGACTTGGTTTACACCCTTATTGTTTAAGTTGATCCTGCGTTGCCATCTGCCTGAAAGGGTGGCCGAATCACCGTGGAATTCGCAGTCGGAGTTTGCTCTGGATGAGAGTTGCTCGCTATTGCGCATGTTATGGGATGTATAACAACTAGTGGATCCAATAAGCGATTATTGAAGTGCATGTAGTTAAGCAGGCCAGTTGTGGTGGGGCGTAGCGTGAAAGTTGTCTTGTTGCTATCGCTTCAGGCGCACTTGCGCAACGCACCGTTTGTCGGTGGGTTGCTCGAGAAATGAACATTGGAGCGTCTTCGCCCTCTGACTCCTAAGCACGTCAGTCATGACCTGCCCCTGAAATCGCAAAAAGAAGTGGAAGTTGAATCTCAAAAGCAGTGAATGCAAATGGGGGGTTTTATCTGAAACTCAGGGAGGTGATAAACAAACCGGTCATTGATTTGCCGAGCGGGTCAATGAGGTTAACAGTGCCGAGTCCATGATTTGGCTTATCTTTTAGAAGTAAGGTCGCACAGGATTTTTAATAAGTAAAAAACCTGTCAAGTAGTCGATCTGTACTGTCGAATAAGGTGGAGAAAATACCGTGGCGATAAATACAATAATGAGTCTGCTGGAAAATAAAGAATTTCTGGAGTTTTTTCGTCTGGGGGTTATTTACGTTCACTTGGTGGCGTGTTGTGTGGCCATTGGTTTGGTATTGACCAGTGATGTCGCTATGGTTAAAGACCTGTTAAGGCGCAAAGTAGTCACTGAGCATGATAATGCTCACATGGAAAGTCTTCAAAAGTCAGTCGTTGTTGCACTGATAGCACTGTGGGTAACGGGTGTCGCTGTCGTCGGTATTGATTACCTGGACAAAGGTCTCGATTACTTCATGAATCCAAAGCTTCAAGCCAAAGTCATTATTGTAGCGTTGCTGAGTTACAACGGTGTCTTGTTGCATCGTATGGTACTGCCGGCCCTGCAGAAGGCAGGCTCGTTGCTCAATCTCGGATTCAGTGCACGGATGCTGGCGTTGGCCTGCGGCTCATTGTCGGCAGTGTCCTGGATGTATGCCGCCATGCTGGGTGTCGGGCGCCCATTGGCCTGGAAGTATTCCCTTTCCGAACTGTTGATGGCTTATCCGGTACTGATTGTGCTCGGATTCCTGACGATGCTGGTGCTGACTCAGCGAGCGAAAAAACAGGACGACTACGTTGCGCCTCAGGGGATTGTCGCAAGCGCATGCTAAGCCGGTCATGCGCGTAAATCCTGCGGGCTTGTCCCGAGTCCGAAAGATGGCGACCTTCATGGTGCAGGTTTCAACCCGGACCTGCACCGCAAGGTCGTTTTTGTTTTGAGTCATTCCCGTTTGCCTAATGCTCCTGCTCATTTCGATCAATAAGTTGTCAGTTACGGTCATTGAGCACCAGCGGCGCGACTCTTAGTCTGTCGAACATGACTGATGGGGGCCATAGAGCTCCTGCACTTTCCGTGATCGCTCGATGTGGAGTTACCGATGACCGCCGCTCAATACCCGCACCTGTTGGCTCCGCTGGACCTGGGTTTCACCACACTGCGCAATCGCACCCTCATGGGGTCGATGCACACTGGCCTTGAAGAGAAACCGGGTGGTTTCGAGCGCATGGCGGCGTACTTTGCCGAACGTGCCCGTGGCGGTGTCGGCCTGATGGTCACTGGCGGTATCGGCCCGAACGATGAAGGCGGCGTGTATTCCGGCGCGGCCAAGCTGACCACCGAAGAAGAGGCGCTCAAGCACCGTATCGTCACCCGTGCCGTGCACGAGGCAGGCGGCAAGATCTGCATGCAGATCCTCCACGCGGGTCGCTATGCCTACAGCCCGAAACAGGTTGCGCCGAGCGCGATCCAGGCGCCGATCAACCCGTTCAAGCCCAGGGAGCTGGACGAGGAGGGCATCGAGAAGCAGATCAGCGATTTCGTCACCTGTTCGGTACTGGCACAAACCGCCGAGTACGACGGTGTGGAAATCATGGGTTCGGAAGGCTACTTCATCAACCAGTTCCTCGCCGCCCACACCAACCACCGTACCGACCGCTGGGGCGGCAGCTATGAAAACCGCATGCGCCTGCCGGTGGAAATCGTCCGTCGCGTGCGTGAAGCGGTCGGCCCGAACTTCATCATTATTTTCCGTCTGTCGATGCTTGACCTGGTCGAAGGCGGCAGCACCTGGGACGAGATCGTGCAACTGGCCAAGGCCATCGAGCAGGCCGGTGCGACCATCATCAACACTGGTATCGGCTGGCACGAAGCGCGGATTCCAACCATCGCCACCAAAGTGCCGCGCGCGGCCTTCAGCAAGGTCACGGCCAAACTGCGGGGTTCGGTCAATATTCCGCTGATCACCACCAACCGCATCAACACGCCGCAAGTGGCCGAGCAGATCCTGGCCGAGGGTGATGCCGACATGGTGTCCATGGCGCGGCCGTTCCTCGCCGACCCGGATTTCGTCAACAAGGCCGCTGCAGGTCGCGCCGATGAAATCAACACCTGCATCGGTTGTAACCAGGCCTGCCTCGATCACACCTTCGGCGGCAAGCTGACCAGTTGCCTGGTCAATCCGCGTGCCTGCCACGAAACCGAACTCAATTACCTGCCCGTGCAGCAGCTGAAGAAAATCGCCGTGGTCGGTGCCGGCCCGGCCGGTTTGTCCGCCGCGACCGTGGCCGCCGAGCGTGGCCATCAGGTGACGCTATTCGATTCGGCCAGCGAAATCGGCGGTCAGTTCAACATCGCCAAGCGTGTTCCGGGCAAGGAAGAGTTCTTTGAGACCATTCGCTACTTCAACCGCAAGTTGCAGACCACCAACGTCGAGGTGTGCCTGAACACCCGCGTCGACGTGGCCAGACTGGTCGAAGGCGGCTACGACGAGATCATTCTGGCCACCGGCATTGCGCCGCGCGTGCCGGCCATTCCGGGGGTGGAAAACGCCAAGGTGCTGAGCTACCTGGACGTGATCCTGGAGCGCAAACCGGTCGGCAAGCGCGTCGCGGTGATTGGTGCCGGTGGTATCGGTTTCGACGTCTCCGAGTTCCTTGTGCATGAAGGCGTCGCCACCAGTCAGGATCGTGCCGCGTTCTGGAAGGAATGGGGCATCGATGCGCACCTTGAGGCACGCGGTGGTGTTGCCGGTATCAAGGCTGCGCCCCATGCGCCGGCACGCGAGGTGTTCCTGCTGCAACGCAAGACATCCAAGGTCGGTGACGGCCTGGGCAAGACCACCGGCTGGATTCATCGCACCGGTCTGAAGAACAAGCAGGTACAGATGCTCAACAGCGTTGAATACCTGAAGATCGACGACGAAGGCCTGCACATCCGCATCGGCGACAGCGGAGAGCCGCAGGTGCTGCCAGTGGACAACATCGTGATTTGCGCCGGTCAGGATCCGCTGCGCGAATTGCATGACGGTCTGGTGTCGGCGGGGCAGAGTGTGCACCTGATCGGCGGCGCGGATGTCGCGGCAGAGCTGGATGCCAAGCGGGCGATCAATCAGGGTTCGCGATTGGCGGCGCAGTTGTAATCCAGCTAATCAGGCTGTTCACAAAACCTGTGGTGAGGTGCTTGCCTCCTCACCACAAGTCAGCTGCTAAGATGCCGGGTCTTTCCAAAGATCCGGCATCATGCTTTCTCTTCCAGACAACTGGCTTCCTAAAGCCCCCCTCGAACTCCTCCACCTCGACTGGCTCACCCACGCCGACATCGAAGTGGCAATCCTGCGTCTGGACCAGATCGACCCGCTGATCAGCGGCAACAAATGGTTCAAACTCATCGAACACTTGAAGACCGCCGACCGTGTTGGTGCCGAAGGCCTCATCAGCCTGGGTGGAGCGCACTCCAATCACCTCCACGCGTTGGCGGCGGCGGGCAAGCGTTTCGGCTTTGCCACCGTTGGCCTGTTGCGCGGGCACCCTCAGGAAACTCCGACGGTCAAAGACTTGCAGGCGTTCGGCATGCAGTTGCACTGGCTGGGTTACGCAGGCTATCGAGCGAGGCATGAAGCGGGTTTCTGGCAACCCTGGCAAACCCGCTACCCGACGTTGCATCCGGTGCCTGAAGGGGGAGGCGGTTTGCCTGGCGCCCTGGGTTGCATGCAACTGCGGGCCAGCGTTTGCGCGCAACTGGAAGGATTGGGCTGGAGTGACTATGACGCCTGGTGGCTGGCCTGTGGAACCGGTACGACCCTGGCGGGCCTGGTGCTGGCCGAAGCGGGGGATCATCCGGTTTACGGTGCGCTGGCGGTGCCAGGCGATCATGGGGTGGCGCAGCAGGTCGAACGGATCGTGCAGGAAGCGGGTCTGATCGATGCGGTATATGAACTGGTCGAGGCCAGTCGCGGCGGTTTTGCCAAGGTCGATCCGCTGCTGATCGAGTTCATCGAGAAGACCGAACAGGCCAGCGGCATTCCCCTGGAACCGCTGTACACCGGCAAGGCACTCATGGCCCTCAAGCAACAAGTCGCCACGGGCAAGTTCACCCGGGGCACGCGGCTGATCTTCGTCCACACGGGCGGCTTGCAGGGGCAAAGGGGGTTCAATTCACAAACCTGAAAGTCACCGAAAACCAATGTGGGAGCGAGCTTGCTCGCGATGAGGGCATTGCATTCGGCACATTTGTCGACTGATACACCGCCATCGCGAGCAAGCTCGCTCCCACATTAGGGGTTGCCGTCAAGTTCAGGTATTGCGGTTCACGCGCTTGGGCATCATCCGCAGCAAGGTGTTATCGCCCACCACATAATGGTGATACAGCGCGGCCACGGCATGCAGGCCGATCAGCCAATAGCCGATCGTGCCGCCGAGCTCGTGCCAGCCCTGGAGTTGTTTGGCCAGGTCCTTGTTTTCCGCTATCGGCATCGGCAGGTCGACACCGTAGAACATCACCTGATTGCCTTTGGCACTGGTGACCAGCCACCCGAGAATCGGTGTGAGGATCATGAATATGTACAACGCCCAGTGCATCAGCCTGGCCAGCGTCGTTTGCCAGTGTGGCGAGGCCGGGAAGATCTCCGGGGGCCGGCCGAGACTGCGCGCGAACAATCGCACCCAGACCAGAACGAAAACGGTCAGGCCGAGCATGAAGTGTAATTCGACCATCAGCGTGCGCCCGCCACTGCCCTTGGGAAAGATCCCGCGAAACTCGATACAGGCGTAAACCAGCGCCAGCAGGACCAGCATCAACCAATGCAGTGCGATCGATACGGTGCTGTAGCGCGATTCGGAGTTTTTCCACGGCATATGGTGTTCCTCAGAGGTCCGGTTTAAAGCCACCGTTCTTGTCCGACGGTGTGCTTTAACTGTAATCCTGTTTAACCGGGTTTGCCTGAGGCGATTGGTCGCGTGATGTTCTGGCTCGGGTAATAGACAGAAAAACCCTGTAGGAGCGAGCTCGCTCGCGATGGGGTCAGTTCAGTCAATACATATATTGAATGAGCGATCGTCATCGCGAGCAAGCTCGCTCCCACAGAGGTATTACGGGGATTTATCAGCTCGACTGCGGCATTTCGCCATTGGCCAGACGCTTGTTGATGTCGGCGATCACGTCCGGCAGATCGGTGATGGTGTCGATCATGTAGTGCGGGCGCGAACCTTCGAACATCGCGTGGATGCGCTTGCGCTCACTGTCCAGTTGGTCGCTGCCCAGCGCGCGATAACCTTCGTAGTCCAGACCCAGGGCGTTACCCGAGCAGATCAGCGCCACGGTCCACATGCCGGCGCGGCGACCTTCGAGAATGCCCGGCACAGTGTCATCGATCTTCACGCACGCGGCGACATCGTCAATGCCCAGGGCGATGACGTTGGCCAGTGCCTGGGCGGGCCATGGGCGGCCGTTCGGGACTTCGTCGGTGGCGACCACGTGATCGGCGACGTAGCCGTTGGTGGCGGCCAGTTCAACCACTTTGTCCATGACCAGTTTCGGGTAACCGGAGCAGGAACCGATCCTGATCCCTTGCTGGCGCAGGTTGGCGATGGTCTCCAGCGCCCCCGGAATCAGCGCCGAGTGTTCGGCGATTTTTTCGATCTGCAGCGGCATGAAGCGTTGGTAAATCGCAGTGACGTCATCGTCAGTCGGCGTGCGGCCGAACACTTTGCGATAACGCTCGGCAACTTCCGGTAGATCGCACAGGGTGCGGATGTGGTCCCACTTGCCCATGCCCATCGGGCCACGGGCTTCTTCGATGGACACCTGGACATCGAACTCGGCGAACGCCTCGACGAAAATCTGCGTCGGGGCGAAGGAGCCGAAGTCGACCACGGTGCCGGCCCAGTCGAGGATGGCGGCTTGGAGTTTGGTTGGGTTGGTGTAGTTCATGGCGTTTGGATTCCTGTGAGAACGAGCTATTCGGAAATTCAGCTTTTCTGTGGGAGCGAGCTTGCTCGCGATGAGGCCTGGTCAGTCGACATCAATGGTGAGTGTCAGACCGCTATCGTCGGAACGCCGCCCGGAGCAAGCTCGCTCCCACAGGGGTATACGGTGTGGCCTAGATCTCTAACACTTCCATCTCGCGCAAAACTTCAGCAATCGCCGCCACGGCTTCGCGCATTTCGGCTGGCTGGACATGGCCAATGCAGCCGACGCGGAAGGTTTCGACCTGGGTCAGTTTGCCGGGGTAGAGGATGTAGCCCTTGGCCTTGACCCGCTCATAGAACTCCTTGAACTGGTAGCGAGGATCTTTCGGGGCATGAAAGGTGGCGATGATCGGCGCCTGAATAGCCGCCGGCAGGAAACTGCGCAGCCCCAGTTTGCCCATCTCTTCCATCAATGCCTGGCAGTTGGCGGCATAGCGTTCGTGTCGGGCCGGCAGGCCACCTTCTTCGTTGTATTGCAGCAGGGCTTCGTGCAGCGCCGCGACCACATGGGTCGGCGGGGTGAAGCGCCACTGGCCGGTCTTGGCCATGTAGGCGTGTTGGTCCTGCAGGTCCATGGCCAGCGAATGCGAGTTACCGGTGGCGTTGGCCAGGGATTCTTTGCGAGCGAAGACAAACCCCATGCCCGGAACACCTTCCAGGCATTTGCCCGAGGCAGCGATCAGTGCGTCGAACGGCACTTGCTGCGCATCCACCGGCAGGGCACCGAAGGAACTCATGGCGTCGATGATCAGGCGCTTGCCGTGTTCTGCGACGACCTGGGCGATCTGCGGCAGCGGGTTGAGGATGCCGGTGCTGGTTTCGCAGTGAATCAGGGCGACGTGGGTGATGCCGGTGTCGGCGCGCAGCAGGCGATCGACGTCGGCGGCGGTGGTCGGCTCGTCTTCGGCGGTTTCGAAGGTGCTGAAGGAGCGGCCGAGCACTTCACAGATTTTTGCCAGGCGTTTGCCGTAGGCGCCGTTGATCAGTACCAGAATCTTGCCATCGCGAGGCACCAGCGTGCCGATCGCTGCCTCGACCGCGAAGGTGCCGCTGCCTTGCAGGGGCACGCAGTGGTGAGTGGCGGCGCCGTTGATGATTGCCAGCAGTTGCTCGCAGAGGCTGGCGGTCAATAGATTGAAACGGTCATCCCATGAACCCCAGTCGACCATCATCGCCTGACGGGTGCGGGCCGATGTGGTCAACGGGCCGGGGGTGAGCAGGATGGGTTCGGCAGTACTCATTCTCGTGTCCTCGCAATCGATGGGATGAAGCTACGGCGCTTAAATTGCAATTTGCCGTGTTATCAATCAAATTGTTTGTTGTTATGCCAGCCATCAGTGAGGGTTATTCATGAACCTGTTTCAGCTGCGCGCATTCGATGCTGTGGCGCGGGAAGGCAGCTTTACCCGGGCGGCGGCGCGGCTGTTCATCAGCCAGCCGGCGGTTACCGGGCACATCAAGGCCCTGGAGGAGCACTACCAGATCACCTTGCTGCGCCGTACCGCCCGCCGCGTGGAACTGACGGAGGAGGGCACCAAACTGGCGGCCATCACCCGGGCGATGTTCGGCCTGGTCGAAGAGGCGCAGGTGATGCTCGAAGCCAACCGGCAACTGCTGACCGGGCGTCTGGAGGTGGCGGCGGACGGCCCACACATGGTCATGCCGATGCTTGCCAGTCTGCGGGCGCGCTATCCGGGGATCACGGTGAACCTGCGCCTGGGCAACGCCCAGGAAACCCTGGCGGCGTTGTTGTCCGAACATGCCGACGTGGCGGTGTTGACCGAAGTCGAGCCGCGCAAGGGCTTGCATCTGCAGGCGCTGAACGAATCACGGATTTGCGCGCTGGTGCCCGCCGGGCATCCTTGGGCGCAGAAGACCAAAGGCGTGCAGCTCAAGGAGCTGGATCAGGTGATCATGGTGCTGCGCGAACCGGATTCGATTACCCGGCGCACCTTCGATGAGGCTTGCGCCCAGGCCAGGGTCAATCCGCGGGTGTTGCTGGAGCTGGACAGCCGCGAAGCGGTGACCGAGGCGGTGGCCGCCGAACTGGGGGTAGGGGTGGTGTCGTCGGTGGAGGTCAGCCACGATCCACGGGTGGCGGCGGTGCCGATCATTGGCGAGGGGTTGGTGAATCGGCACATGATCGGGTGCATGGAGCGGCGACGGGATTTGCGGTTGATTCAGGCATTTTTCGGGTTGGCCCCCGTCAGGTAGACCGGGTCGCCTGCAATCGCGGGCAAGCCCGCTCCCACAGGGTTTCATGCAGGTTCGCCGATTTTGTGTACGACCCAATACCTGTGGGAGCGTGGCTTGCCCGCGATGGCGTCGGACCTGCCTACACAAGACTCTCACGCACCATCTCCAGAAAAGTCGCCACCACCCGCCGCGAACTCTGCTCGCGCAGGCAAACCAGCGTTTCAGTCAGCCGTCGTTCGCAATCGGTAATCGGCAGTGCACAAACCCTGGAGTCGGCGCCAAACTCGGCAGCCGACACCACGCCCACTCCGATCCCGACCACCACCGCTTCCCGCGCCGCCTCCCGACCTTCGACCTGAATCGCCGGGCGAATGCGGAACCCGGCGCGTTGCATTTCCTCTTCCAGGGTCTGCCGGGTCACCGAACCGATTTCCCGCAGCACCAGGGGCGTGTCATCGAGATCCGCGAGGGTGATGGATTCGCGGTCGGCCCACGGATGATTGCGCGAGACGAAGGCCACCATCGGGTCATTGCGCAGCGGCAACGAGATCAGTCGTTCGTCGCTCACCTCGCGGCCAAGCAACGCCAGGTCGGCCTGATAGTTGAACAGCCGGAACAGCGATTCATCGGTGTTGCCGGTTTCGATCTTTACGCTGATCCCCGGGTAGCGCTCACAGAACCGGGCGATCTGCGGCAGCACATGCACCGGCGCATCCACCGCCAGAATCAGGCTGCCGGTCTGCAAGGCCTGGGAGTCCTGCAACAGTTCCTGGGCCTCGGCTTCGATGACAAACAATTTCTGCGTCACGCCGAGCAGGCGCTCGCCCAGATCGGTCAGGCGCACGGAACGCTTGTTGCGGTGAAACAGCAAGACGCCGTAACGCTCTTCGAGTTTGCGCACCTGGTCGGAAATCGCCGGTTGCGTCAGAAACAGGCGTTCGGCGGCCTTGGTAAAGCTTCCATGGACCGCCACGGCATGGAACGCTTTGAGCTGGGCGTGGGAAACCGACATGGAAATCTCCAGTAACAAGCTGAGCTTATTTTGGAAATACGATAAATCGATTTCACTTATTAATCAGTAATTGTTTTTATCCACCTCAGCCCCGCCGGCTGGTCAGTCGAACAGCAGCGGGTGCCATGAGCCTGGGCGTGCAAAAAACAGGACTCATCTGACCGGTATCTGCCGTAGGGACAGGGCGATATCGCAGTGCTCAACAATAAAAACACAGGCGTTTTCTTCCAATTCTGCCGGCACACTCACACCCTGAGGTCAGAACCACAATGAACAAGCACATCGGCACCATCAAGCGTTGGCGCGTGCAGATCTTCGCGATCACCTGGCTCGCCTACGCCGCGTTCTACTTCACCCGCAAAGCCTTCTCGGTGGCCAAGCTCGGCATCGCCGAAGACCCGACCTTCATGCTCGACAAAATGGCCATGGCCAACCTCGACGCCATCTACCTGACGGCCTACGCCGTCGGTCAGTTCACCTGGGGCATCCTCGCAGACCGTTTTGGCCCGCGGGTGGTGGTGCTGGGCGGATTGCTGATTTCCGCCTGTGCGGCGCTGGTGATGGGCAACTTTGCAACCTTACCGATTTTCGCTACCTGCATGCTGATCCAAGGGCTGGCGCAGTCCACCGGTTGGTCGGGGCTGTGCAAGAATCTCGGCAGCTTCTTTCCCTCGGAGCAACGCGGGCGGGTACTGGGCCTGTGGAGTTCCTGCTACGCCTTTGGCGGTCTCGTGGCGTCGCCGTTTGCCGGTTGGTGGGCGTATACGCTCATCGGCACCTGGCATGCGGCGTTTGTTTCCAGTGCGGCGGTGGTTGGGCTGGTCGCCGTGCTGTTTTTTATTTTTCAACGTAATAAACCGGAGGACGTCGGCTTGCCGGCGGTGGAGCCGGAACC
The DNA here is from genome assembly GCF_056402155.1 of Pseudomonas sp. P4_C1. Lineage (NCBI taxonomy): Bacteria > Pseudomonadati > Pseudomonadota > Gammaproteobacteria > Pseudomonadales > Pseudomonadaceae > Pseudomonas > Pseudomonas sp. P4_C1. The sequence continues at coordinate 14,083 of NZ_JBFUHY010000072.1, read as the reverse complement.
CGAGCTGACCGCCGAACAGGCTGACGCGCAAAGCAAAATCAGCATGTGGGAGCCTTTGAAGGAAATCCTGCGCAATCGTACGGTGCTGGTGTTGGGGTTGGCGTACTTCATGCTCAAACCGGCGCGCTACGCGATTCTGTTGTGGGGACCGGTGATCGTCTTCGAGCAGATGCCGTCGGTGGGCAAGGTCGGCGCGGCGATCATTCCGACCGCATTTGAACTGGCCGGATTGCTCGGGCCGATCCTGATTGGCCTGGCCTCGGACAAACTGTTCGGTGCCCGGCGCATGCCGGCCTGCGTGATCAGCCTGTTGGCGCTGACGGTCTCCCTGGCGTTTTTCATGGGCGCCCTGCATACCGGTAGCGTGCTGCTGGTGGTGGCGCTGCTGTTCGTCATGGGCCTGACCCTCTACGGACCGGATTCGATGATCAGCGGCGCGGCCGCCATCGACTTCGGCACCGCCAAGGCGGGGGCCACGGCAGCCGGTTTCGTCAACGGTTGCGGCTCGGTCGGGGCGATTCTCGGCGGGCTGCTGCCGGGCTACTTCGACACCGTTACCGTGTTCATCGTCTTCGCCGGCTGCGCAATGTTTTCCGCGCTGGTGTTGATCCCGCACTGGAACAGCCGCCCCAGTGGCCTGGGTACTCAGTTCGCCTACGTGCCCAATCAAGCGATGACCATCAAACCCCTGCGTACCTGAATCCTGCCCCGCGTCGCCTGCTGCACCTGCGGCAGGCTGGCGTGTGGGCCATTGACTGGAGATTTCCCATGAGACCCTTTTGGCTGGACCAGGCCTTGAAGGCTGATGCATCCGAAACCTGTCCGCCACTGGAAGGCGACAGCCGCGCCGACGTGTGCATCGTCGGCGGCGGTTATACCGGGTTGTGGACCGCGATCATGCTCAAGGAGCAGAACCCCGAGCTGGACGTGCTGCTGATCGAGGCAGACATCTGCGGTGCGGGGGCCAGTGGACGCAACGGCGGTTGTGCGTTGTCGTGGTCGGCCAAGTATTTCACCCTTGAGCGTTTGTTCGGCGTCGGAGAGGCCGTGCGCCTGGTCAAGGAGTCCGAGCGCAGCATCCATGCCATCGGCACCTTCTGCGAGCAATACGCGGTGGACGCCGATTACCGCCTCGACGGTACGCTCTACACCGCCACCAACCGTGCGCAATGCGGCTCCACCGATGCAGTCATCGCCGCACTGGAGCGCCACGGCATCAACTCGTTCACCCAGCGGCCGGTGGCCGATGTGCAGCGCATGGCCGGTTCCAGCAAACACCTGGAAGGCTGGTTTTCCCCAGCCGCGGCCAGTGTGCAACCGGGCAAACTGGTGCGCGGTCTGCGCCGGGTCGCCCTGCAATTGGGCGTGAGGATTCACGAAAACACCGCGATGACCGGGCTGGAAGAGGGCAAACCGGTGGGCATTCAAACCCCCAGCGGCACCGTCCGCGCCGACCGGGTGGTGCTGGCGATGAACGCCTGGATGGCCCGGGCGTTCCCGCAGTTCGAACGCAGCGTGGCGATCGTTTCCAGCGACATGCTGATCACCGAGCCACGGCCGGATTTGCTCGACGAAATCGGCCTGACCAGCGGCGTCACGGTGCTCGATTCGCGGATTTTCGTGCACTACTATCACAACACCCCGGACGGCCGGATCATGCTGGGCAAGGGTGGCAATACCTTCGCTTACGGTGGACGCATGCTGCCGGTGTTCGATCAGCCTTCACCCTATGCCGGTCTGTTGCAGAACAGCCTGGCGGATTTCTTCCCGGCGTTTGCCGACGTCAAGGTCGAAGCGACCTGGAATGGTCCGTCGGACCGTTCGGTGACCGGGCTGCCGTTTTTCGGGCAGATGAGCGCCAGTGGCAATGTGTTCTACGGTTTTGGCTACTCCGGCAGCGGTGTCGGGCCCTGCCATATGGGCGGGCAGATTCTGGCGTCGATGGTCCTGGGCCTGGACAACCCCTGGACCCGTTCGCCACTGGTCAACGGACCGCTGGGTTTTTTCCCGCCGGAACCGATTCGCTACATCGGCTCGCTGATGGTGCGCAACGCCATCCGCCGCAAGGAGCGTGCGGAGGATCACGGGCGTCGGCCACGGCATCTGGACGTGCGTTTGGCGCAGTTCGCTGCTGCGGCCGGCAAGGCTGACAAGGGCTGAATCTCAGGGCGCAAGGTCCGAGCGGCTGAGCAGCCAGTCGAACAGCAGGCGGGTATCGCCACGGGGCTCACGCGGGCGAGGGCGGCGAGGTTGAGGCGCAGGGCCCATGGCCGTACAGAGCACCGGGCGATCCGGGTCACTGTCGAGGAAAATCACCAGTACCTCGCTGCCGGCCAAGGGCAGGCGGGACGGGTCGATCCAGTCCTCGGCGGTGGTCAGCGCCAGCGGCAGCCACAGGCCATCGGACGCCGCCGCGACTGATTGTGTGGCGGGCCAGAGGTTCACCTGAACCCGGCCATCCTCATCCACCGTCGGCGGTTGCCCGACCAGGCCGCACACTTGGCCGGGCTGATACCCGGGAATGCTCGGCCTGGGTTGTTTGAGCGAGGGCCTGAACACTGTCGACCAGGGGATGGCGCTGAATTGATTGCAGTAGCCCGGGGTGATGCCCGGTGAGTCGTCGAACAGAATCGATGAATGACACCCCTGATGGCGAATTTCGGTGACCAGCCATTGATCATTGAAATTCGCCAATGGATGTTCGGCCACCTGAACGATCCGGCCGCTGCGTAATGCACCCTGGTTACTTTGGCCGTGGATCTGCAGGTGTCGACAACGCAGACGCTCCAGTTGCCGACGGCTGAGCTGATCGCGATGTTGTTGTTCGCGGGCGGGAAAGTGTCTCGTCGTGGCGAACGAGTGATTGGCTGCGCCGTCGCTGGTGTCTGCTGAACCAGGGTTCCTGGCATCTGGGCGCACGGGGGAGAGCGGAGCGTCATGACGCTGGAACAGTTCGCTGATCACAGGTTCGTGGTGTTCGTCGAGGGCGTCACTGCGCATCGGCATGAGCAGCGGTTCCTGGGGGAAGCTCAGGCTGTCATCGGCCAGCACCAGCACATGGCCGTCGCGTTGATGCTCGAAGTGATAGTGGATGCCTTCTTCCTCGCACAGCCGTTGCAGCAACGCCAGATCGGTTTCTTCATACTGAATGCAAAAAGGTCGCAAGGGATAGTGCCCGGTTGACAGTTCAAAACGATAGCTGCCGGCGGGCAGCCCATGTTCCTCGAGCAATTGGCGCAGGATCATGGGCACGCTGGCGCGCTGGAAAACTCGTCGGCGTCGTTGCTGCTCCAGCGCCTGGACACGGGGCACCAGCACCAGCTTGTAAGCGACCCGGTGCCCGCTTCGATGTTCACAACTGGCGCTGTGCAGCACGCCATGAATGCCCTGGTCGTGGCCAAATTCGAGGAGCGCCGGTTGCTGCAGCAATCGTTCGAGGCTCAGGGCCGGTGCCAGCCCGATAACCTCGATATCGAATCGATAGGGCTGGTTGAGTGCTTCATGACCGCTGAACCGAACCACCTGGAAGCTCAGGTCATCGTCGAGAAGCGTCAGGGTGGTGGGACTTTCCTTGTCGTTGTGCATCGAACACGCTGCTGCCGTGGAATAGGGTGCAAAGCGTACGAAACCTCAGCGCATTGCGGGCACGTTAAAGTGACATTTCCGAATCGCCCTACAACCGCTGGTGAAGATGTCGACGCAAGTCGGGATTTTTTGGTCGATTGCCAACTTTAGGCCGTATAAACTTACACAAAGCGTCGGCCAATAGATGTCTCGGCGCCACAGATGCCACAGATAAGAGAGTGAGAAATGGGCRCACAGTGGAAGGTTAAACACAAAGAAGCGGCAGCCAATGCCAAGGGCAAGATCTTCGGCAAACTGGTGAAGGAAATCACCATTGCTGCGCGCAACGGCGCTGATATTGCTACCAACGCGCACTTGCGTCTGGTGGTTGAACAGGCCAAGAAAGCTTCGATGCCCAAGGAAACACTGGATCGCGCGATCAAGAAGGGCGCGGGCCTGTTGGGCGAGACCGTGCAATACCATCGCGTGACTTATGAAGGGTTCGCCCCGCATCAGGTGCCGTTGATCGTTGAATGCGTGACCGACAACATCAACCGTACCGTCGCTGAAATCCGTGTTGCATTCCGCAAGGGCCAACTGGGGGCTTCCGGTTCCGTGGCCTGGGACTTCAACCATGTCGGCATGATCGAAGCGTCGCCGGACACCCCGGACGCGGATCCGGAAATGGCCGCCATCGAAGCCGGTGCACAGGATTTCGAACCGGGTGAAGAGGGTGCAACCTTGTTCCTGACCGAGCCGACCGACCTCGACGCTGTACAGAAAGCCCTGCCGGAACAAGGCTTCACCGTGCTGTCGGCCAAACTGGGCTACCAGCCGAAAAACCCGGTCAGCGGCCTGAGCGATGAGCAGATGGCGGAAGTCGAAGCGTTCCTCGAAGGCCTCGATAACCACGACGACGTGCAGGACATGTTTGTCGGGTTGGCGGGTTAAGTCTTTGTGTCAATGACGGCTCTGTTGTCTGGCAGGCCGTCATCGTCGGATCGCCGCCCGGAGCAAGCTCGCTCCCACAGGTTGAGCGCTACCCTTGTGGGAGCGAGCTTGCTCGCGATTGACCGCGCAGCGGTCACAGATTTTTCAGTTGCTCCACGACTTCGCCAAACCCCGGCCGCTCCAGCACTTGCGGCTGACAGCAACGCTGTTCTAAATCCTCCAGCCCCCCACGCAGTTCATCACTCAACCCTGAATCAACCCGCGCCAGCAACTCCCCCAGCAACACCCCGAACGCCCGCACCTCGATCCGTTGCAAGGCACGGCTTTCAAGGCTGTCGGACAAGGCGTGGAATGACGCCGCGCCAAAATCCCCCAGCAAGCAGTCGCCCTGTTCATTCCACAGAATATTGTGCCCGTAGAGGTCGCCGTGGGTGATGCCATGACCGTGCAGATGCTCGGCCACCGAGGCAATGCCCGAGGCAATGCGCAGCGCCACCGCGGCACTGAAACGCAAGTCGTCGGGGTAAATGTCGCGGCTGCACGACGCCAGGCTCGGCAGCGCGGCGAGGTTGCAAAAGCTCGGTGCGATCAGTTGCATCACCAACCCGGCGGTTTGCTGCGGGTGATCGACAATCCGCCCTTCGACGCGAATCAGATTCGGGTGCAGACCAGCGGTGATGCAGGCGTTCATCTCGTGCAATGGCGAACCGTCGCTGGTCATTTCGCCCTTGTAGAGTTTCACCGCAACGGCCATGGGCGGCTGCCCGGCGGGTTGCCAGGCGGCCTGATGAATCACCCCGGAGGCACCTTCGCCGAGTTTCTTCTCCAGACGCAATGCCGACCAGTCAATGCGTGGTGTGGCGTCGAGGGCCGCGGCATCGGCTTCGGTTTCCAGCGGGTTACCGGCATAGGCCAGCCAGGTCAGGCTCGGCAACTCCAGCAGCCATTGCGGCAACCCGGTCAACCGGTTGGCGGCGATGCGGATCAGCTCCAGCCGATGGCACTGACGCAATGACTCCGGCAACGCTTGCAATCGATTGCCGGCGAGCATGAGCTTTTGCAGGAACGGGCGCTCTCCCAGTTCGCTCGGCAAGGTTTCGATGCAGTTGTCGGTCAGGATCAGCCAGCGCAGCAGCGGTGGCAGCGCCGCTGCGGGCACGTGGGCGATACGGTTGGCCTTGAAGCCGATCATCGTCAGTGCGGTGCATTGGCCCAGGCAGGCCGGCAACTCGGTGAAGCGGTTATCGGAACAGAACAGCACGCGCAAACGGGTCAGGCGATGCAAGTCCTTGGGCAGGGTGCTCAAGGCATTGCCGCTGAGGTTGAGCACTTCCAGCGAGTCCGCCAGATCGAAAATCTCCCGGGGGAATTCGGTGAGGCCTTCGACCAGATCCAGCCGCGTGATGCCCGACAACTCGCCGGTGCGCAATTGAGCAAGGGTATGCATGAACGGATTCGCCATTAACCAAGGGGAGGGCGTGGAGCCCTGGGAATGCGCGACATGATAGCGGGAAAGATGTGGCGACTGTCAGGCCGCCTTCGCGAGCAAGCTCGCTCCCACAGGTGACCGGTGTTGGTCGCTAATCTGAGTTGGACAAAAATCCATTGTGGGAGCGAGCTTGCTCGCKATGACGGTTAGACAGTCACACAAGGGGTGCCTGACRGTCCGCTATCGCGAGCAAGCTCGCTCCCACAAGGTTATGTCAATGTCCAGGCTACTGTGCCTGGCCAGTGCCCTAGCGCTCGATACTGCGGTTCCACCGCGCACTCCATGCCGGACGTTGTTCGTTGACCTGATCCCAATCCACGGCAATCGCCGTATCGAGGTACTGTTTCATGGCTTCGACCTGACCATGAGTTCGCTCGGTGGTCGGGGTGTTGGGGTTGGACGGAATCTGGTCGCCATCCTCGAGTGCGACGGCCTGGGCTTCGGGGGTCAGCAGGAAGGCGGCAAGTTTTTGCGCCAGCTCCGGTTGCGTGTTGTTGGCGATTGCGCATTCCGCGACGTTGAGCACCACGGCGCCTTCCTTCGGCTGTGCGTATTCCACTGGCATGCCCTTGAGCTTCAGAGCCGTGACCTGGGTCGGCGTCAACGGGAACAGCGCCGCTTCGTCGGTCTGAAGCATTTCGGAGATCTTCGCCGAGCTCGGAATGTATTCCAGTACGTTACGCCCAACGGTGTTCGGCCAGGCCTTGAAACCAGGGTCGACGTTGGTTTCGGTGCCGCCCTGGATCCGGTTGAACATCAGGAAACCGTGCAAGCCGAACGTCGAAGAGGCCATCGACTGGAACACCAGTTTGTCCTTGAAACGCGGGTCGGCCATGTCCATCCACGAGGTCGGCGCGCTCCAGCCTTTTTCTTTGAACAACCGGGTGTTGTATGCCAGCCCGGTGACCCCGAGGCTGACCGCCACGGCCTGGTCCTTGATCCGTCCCTTGGCCGGAATCTGTTCCAGCGGCGGGCTGTCTTCGAGTTTGTCGCACAGGCCCATGGAGATCGCGCGGTACATGATGCCGTCGTCGAGGAACATCACGTGCATCTGCGGGTTGCCCTTGCTGGCCTGGACCTTGGCCAGGATATCGGCGGAGGTGCCCGGTACGATCACCACTTTGACGTTGTTGGCCTTCTCGAAAGCCGGCAGCACCTTGTCGGCATAGAGCCGTTCCATGGTCCCGCCGTTCATGCCCAGATAAAGTGTCGGCTCGGCCTGGGCCTGGGCCTGAGTGACCGTGAGCAGGGCGCCCACGCAAGAAAAACTTAGCCAGGAGAAACCGAGCAGTGCACTGCGTTTGACGTTATTCATTGGCGCGACCTTCCTCTATCAAGCTACGGAGATGGAGTGAAACCGGGTGATGGAAAACGCATCCAGCGACGTCTTTGACGCGCCGCTACAGATGATTTCGGTGAGCGCCTGGCCCACCGCGGGTCCGATCTGGAAACCGGCGCCGGCAAAGCCGAACGCGTGTAACAGACCGGGTTGGGTACCACTGTGGCCGATCACCGGTTGGCGATCGGGTAGATAACCTTCGGTGCCGCTCCAGGTACGAATCGCCTGGGCACCTTGCAGAAACGGGTAAAGCTCGACGGCCTGGCGGAGTATTTCCAGCACTGCGCCTTGACCGGGGCGGGCGCGGGCCTCGTCGAGGGCAAAGCCCTGGCCACCGCCCAGTACGCAATTTCCCCGGATAACCTGACGGGCATAAATGCCTCCACCCTCGACGCCGGTGCTGGCATCCATCACCAGCGGCAACGGTTCGGTGACCAGCATCGCCGGGTGACCGGAATGCATCGGCACCGGTTCGCCGAACTGCGCGGCCAGGCTGCCGGCCCAGGCTCCGGCGCAGTTCAACAGACAGGGTGCACGCCATTCCTGGCCGGTTTGCGTACGCACACGAAATCGTTGCCCGTCATGTTCTACAGCGCTCACCGCGCATTGTTCGTAAACCTGTGCGCCCTGTTGCCGCGCCGCCCGAGCGAACGCCGGAGACACCAGGCGCGGGTTGGCGTGACCATCGTCCGGGCAATAGGACGCGCCTGCCGCCACGTCTCCAACCCACGGAAAACGTGCACGCAATTGGGTTCGGTCGAGCACTTGCAGATCGAGGCCGAAACCCTGACTGCTATCGGCGTAGTCCTGCAGGGCTTGCAGATCGTTGAGGCTGCGGGCCAGTTTCAGGTGACCGCTACGTTGGTATTCGCCGTCGATGCCGATCAGTTGTGGCAACTGCGCCCAGATTTCGTGGGCCTTTTGCGACAGCGGCAATTGCGCCAGGGGACGACCCTGACGCCGCACGCCGCCGTAGTTCACGCCGCTGGCATGTGAGCCGCAAAAATCCCGCTCCAGCAGTGCCACGCGCCGCCCGGCCCGACTGAGAAACAGGGCAGCGCTTGCACCGACAATGCCACCGCCAATGATGACTGCATCGACTTCGTTCAAAGCTTGATCTCCAGGCCAAACGGCAGCGGTTTGATCGGTGCCTGGGCGCGCAACCGGCCGATATCGGACACGGCGCGCTGGCTCTGGCAGGCAATGATTTCAGCGGCGGCGGCACCGCACATCCGACCCTGGCAACGCCCCATGCCGACACGACAATGAGCCTTTACCCGGTTGATTTCCCAATGACCTTCGCGCACCACGTCGCGAATATCCCCGGCGCGTACTTCTTCACAGCGACAGACCATCACGTCATCGGCGACACCGGCGGCCCAGTTGTCGGGAAAAATAAAGGCACGTTCGAGGCCCTGACGAAATTCGCCAATGCGTTCCAGGCGATGTTCCAGTTGCGCAGGGCGCTGCGCTGGAATCAGATGCCCCATGTCTTCGAGCAGTGCCAACGCGGCGAGCTCACCGGCCATTTCCGCCGCGTCCGCACCCATGATGCCGGCGCCGTCGCCCGCCAGATAAACCTCGGCGACACTGCTGCGGCCCGCACTGTCACGCTGGGGTAACCAGGCGCGATTGAGCGGGTTCCAGACGAATTCACAGCCGAGCAGATCGGCCAGTTGGGTTTCACTGCGCAGGCCGTGAGCGAAGGCCACAGCGTCGCAGTCGAGTGAGTGGTTGCCCTTGGCGTTGGACCAGCGCAGCGACTGCACGCGTTGTTCGCCGTCGATGGCTGCCAGGGTCGCGCCTTGATGCACAGGGATACCGTGCGCGGTCAGCCAGCTGCGGTAATAAATGCCTTTGGCCATCGTGGACGGTTGCGCCAGCAGGCCGGGCAGGGCTCGGGCCTGTGCGCTGAAGGGGGAGCTGTCGAGCACCGCGACCACGTTGGCCCCAGCCTTGGCGTATTGATAGGCGACCAGGTACAGCAACGGGCCGCTGCCGGCGAACACCACACGTTCGCCGATGGCGCAGCCCTGGAACTTCAAGGCGATTTGCGCCGCGCCGAGGCTGTAGACTCCCGGCAATGTCCAGCCCGGTACGGGCAGAATCCGGTCGGTGGCGCCGGTGGCGACGATCACCCGGCAGAAGTCCAAGCGTGCTGCGCGGCCGTTCTGCAAAGTGTCGAGGGCGCCGTCTTCGGCATTCCACACCAGGGTTTCGGGGCGGTAATCGATTTGTTCGCGCAGTGCGTCAATCGTCTGATGCAGCGCATTGGCTTTGCGTGCTTCAAAGCCATACAGCTTGACCGGCGATCGTTTGAAGTTGGCCGGTTGACGCCGATAAATCTGCCCGCCGCCGCGTGCGGCTTCGTCCAGCAACGTCGGACGCACGCCATGGGCAACCAGCGTTTGTGCCGCACGAATGCCCGCCGGACCGGCGCCGACGATGACCACAGACTTCATACTCTCACCCCTGTGGGAGCGAGCTTGCTCGCGATGACGGCGGCCCATTCAATARTTGTGCTGACTGACAGYCTGYAATCGCGAGCAAGCTCGCTCCCCCAAGGGATCCGGTTTCTGCAGATGGAATGTTTATTCATAACGATCGCCCCGGTTCGCGGCACACCTGCTGCCCGGCTTCGAGCAGCGTCGAGCAGGCGCGCACCCTGCGACCATCGCCCAGGCGCACCCAGCAATCCTGACAGGCCCCCATCAGGCAGAAGCCGGCGCGAGGTTCGGCGCTGAAGTCGCTGCCGCGCAGATGTTCGCTGCAAGTCAGCACGGCGGTCAGCACGGTATCGCCGAGCAAACCGCTGGCGGGATGGCCGTCGAGGGTAAAGTCCAGGGCCGGACGGTCAGCTTCGGCCAGTCGTTTCAGCAGAGCCATGGCGCCCTCATTGTTTACCCACCAGCACCCGATCCAGGCCGTAGACCCGATCAAGCAGAATCATCGTCAGCGCGGTCAGCGCAATCACCAGTGCCGACACCGCCGCCATCATCGGATCGATGGATTCAGTGGCGTACACGTACATGCGCACCGGCAGGGTTTGTGTGGCCGGCGAGGTGACGAAAATCGACAGCGTGACTTCGTCGAAACTGTTGATGAACGCCAGTAACCAGCCACCGGCCACCCCCGGCAGAATCATCGGCAGGGTGATCTGGCGGAACAGCGTGAAGCGCCCTGCGCCCAAGGATTGCGCGGCGTGTTCGGCGCTGCGATCCAGGCCAATGGCCGAGGCCAGCACCAGACGCAGCACATACGGTGTAATCACCAGCACGTGGGCGAAGATCAGCCAGACGAAGCTGCCATTGACACCCAGCAACGCAAACAGGCGCAGCAACGCCACACCGAGTACCAGGTGCGGAATGATGATCGGCGACAGAAACAGGCCGTTGAGAAAGTCTCGACCGGGAAACTCGAATCTAGTGATCGCCAGCGCGGCGGGCACCGCGATCAGCGTCGCCAGGGTGGCTGCACTGAACGCCAGGATCAGGCTGTTGTAGAACGCATCGACAAAATCGGCACGCTCGAACACCGCGCGAAACCAGCGTAGAGAGAACTCCGTGGTCGGCAGGCTCAGGGTGTTTTCCGGGGTGAAGGCCACAAGGCAAACCACCACCAGCGGCGCCATCATGAACAACACCACCAGGGTATGAAACAGCAGGGCGAAAGGACCGTTCCTGGACATGACGAATTATCCCAATGACTTCTTGTAGCGGCCTTCGATCATGCGATTCCACGACAGCATGATCAGCAGGTTGATGAGCAGCAGAGCCACGGCAATGGCCGCGCCCATGGGCCAATTGAGTTCCGACAGGTACTGGTCGTAGATCAGCGTGGCAACCATCTTCAGCCGACGACCGCCGAGCAGGCCGGGAATCGCGAATGAGCTGGCGGCCAGGCCAAACACGATCAATGTGCCGGACAACACACCAGGCATGACCTGTGGCAGCACGACCTGGCGAATCACCGTGAAGTGACTGGCGCCCAGCGACTGCGCGGCTTGTTCGGCGGCGGGGTCGAGCTTCTGCAGCGAGGTCCAGACCGGAATGATCATGAACGGCAGCATCACGTGGACCAGCGCAATCACCACCGCGAACGGCGTGTAGAGCAGCTTCATCGGCGAGCCACCGAGGGCTTGCAGGGTCTGGTTGACCAGGCCGTCGGCGCCGAGCAACAGGCTCCAGCCGAAGGCGCGCACCACCACCGAAATCAGCAGCGGGGTGAGGATCAGAATCAGGAAAATCGAGCGCCAGGGTGTGCCCATGCGGCTGAGGATGTAGGCCTCGGGCACGCCGATCAGCACGCAGAGCAAAGTGGTCAGGGCGCTGATCCACAAGGTGCGCAGAAAGATCTCGTAGAAATACGGATCGCCCAGCAGGCTGCTGTAGTGCTCGACGGTGTAGGCATCGCCGTTGATCCCCGAGCTGTAGTCGAAGACGTTGAACGACAGCACCAGGGTCAATCCCAGCGGGATGATCAGCAAGCCGAGGTACAAGGCCAGGGCTGGTGCGGACAGCCAATACCCCTGGCGTCCCTGGCGGGTGGCGGTAAGGGTACTCATGCTGGCACCTCGTCGACACTGAGCACTCGCAGCAGCGCCGCGTCCCAGTCCAGACCGACTGCAGTGCCTTCGTTCAACGGCGCCGAGCCATCGTTGCGGCGCACCACGCAGAGTTCACCCAGGCTCGTCCCGACGCCGTACAGCCATTGGCTGCCGAGGAAAAACCGACTGACGATCTTGCCTTGTAAACGACCGTGGCCGGCATCGCGCAGATCGATTTTTTCCGGCCGCAGGCTCAGGGTCAGATCGCCTTTGCCAACACTGCACACCTGAACCGCACCGGCACCATTGCGCTCGCCGGGCAGCAGATTGGCCTTGCCGACGAATCCGGATATGAATTCGGTACGCGGGTGTTCGTAGAGGGTGTAGGGCGCGTCGATCTGGGTGATGCGCCCGGCCTGCATCACCACGACACGGTCGCTGATGGATAGCGCTTCCGACTGGTCGTGGGTGACCATCAGCGTGGTGATTGCAACTTCGCGCTGGATGCGGCGGATCTCGAATTGCATCTCTTCGCGCAGATTGGCGTCGAGGTTGGACAGTGGCTCATCCAGCAAAAGCACCGGCGGCTGAATCACCAGGGCGCGGGCCAGGGCGACGCGCTGGCGCTGGCCACCGGAAAGCTCCCGCGGGTAACGCTCGGCGTGCTGATTCAGGCGCACCAGTTTCAGTACCCGGTCGACTCGCTGCTGGATATCAGCGTTCGGCACTTTGCGCATGCGCAGGCCGAAGGCGACGTTGTCCTTGACGGTCATGTGCGGGAACAGCGCGTAGCTCTGGAACACCACCCCCAAACCGCGGCTGGCGGGTTTGGCGTGGGTGATGTCGCGGCCATCGAGCACGATGCGCCCGTTGGTGACTTCGACGAAGCCGGCAATCATTTGCAGGGTGGTGGTCTTGCCGCATCCCGATGGGCCGAGCAAGGACACGAATTCACCTTTCTCGACCGAGAGGTCGGTGGCGACGACGGCGTCGATTTCGCCGTAGCGTTTGCAGAGTTTTTCAAGTTGCACAAAAGCCATGACTGCGCTCCACCTGAGATTGTTATGCGTCACCCGCAGGCGCGCTTTTTTGTATGGGCAGATACGAAAAGATGTTGCCGGGGTGCGTGGCGCTCGACTTGAGTCGGCTGCCGCTGTTGTTCGAATCGCCCCTGTCTGGACGCAGAGTAGGACGAAGACTAGGATGGGCTCAATGGCCTATTTCACTGAGGCGATGACAATTTCGAGTTTTATTCGTTCAGCAAATTAATAATCGGAAAACAAGATGCCAAATTCCATTGATCGGAATGAAAACAAGAATGAAGTCGGTGTCGGCGCCGTCTCAAGATTGTTTGCGGTGCTGCGAACACTGGGTGATACCGTCGAGGGCGGCGAGCGGGTGACGCAACTGGCGCAGCGCATCGGTTTATCGCAACCGACGACCCATCGGTTGCTGCGCAGCCTGATGGACGAGGGCATGGTCGAGCAGGATGCGCGCAGTAAACGCTATCGCCTGAGCCTGGATTTTTTCGCGCTGGCGGCCCGTGCCGGCAACACCGCAAACTTGCGCGAACTGGCACGGCCGGCGCTGCTGAGGCTCTCGGCGTCGCTGGGTGATTCGTTGTTTTTGCTGGCGCGCTGCGGCTTTGATGCGATCTGTCTGGACCGCAGCGAAGGGCCGTTCCCGATCCGTACCTTTACCGGGGATATCGGCGGGCGCGTGGCGTTGGGCGTGGGTCAGGGCAGCCTGGCGATTCTGGCGTTCCTGCCGGAGGAAGAGCGCGACACCGTCATCCATTACAACTTGCCGCGCCTGAAAGACTTCCACCTGTATGACGAGGTGTTCCTGCGCTCGGAAGTCGACAACGTGCGCGCCCTGGGTTACGCCGGGCGCAATACCGGCGTGCTGCAGGGCATGGCCGGGGTGGCCGTGCCGATTCTCGATCGTGAAGGTCGCGCGGTGGCGGCGTTGAGTGTGGCGACCGTGAGTGACCGATTGGGCCCGGATCGACTGCCGACGGTGGTAGACATGCTCAAGCGCGAAGCGGCGCTGATCGGGCCGCGGATCAATCCGTTCGACCCGCTACTGCGCCGGCCTTCGCAGGTGTTTGGGCAAGGATGAACATTTCCCCAATCCCTGTAGGAGCGAGCCTGCTCGCGATAGCGGTCTAATAGTCACTGAAATGTTGCCTGAC
>NZ_JBFUHY010000071.1:0-25852 GCF_056402155.1 Pseudomonas sp. P4_C1 | reverse complement strand
TCGTCACCGAGGGCGATGCCCTGCAGACCGAACTGTCCGGCATACAGGCTCAGCGCGCTATGAAAGTCGGGGGCGCGGAACAGTGTCCAGGCCAGGCACACGAACAGCAGTGTCAGGCCATGGGAAAGCAGCGGTGGCACCGCGGGCAGGGAAGAGCTGCTCCAGGCACGATTCACACACAACGCAATGCCATGGGCGCTGCCCCACAGCAGATAATTCCAGCTATCGCCACCGTGCCAGAGGCCGGCGATGGCCATGATCAGGAACAGGTTGCGGTAGGTTTTCCAGGTGCCGTTGCGATTGCCGCCCAGCGCAATATACAGATAGTCACGTAACCAACTGGACAGCGACAGGTGCCAGCGACGCCAGAAGTCCTGGATGCTGTTGGCCAGATACGGACGGTCGAAGTTCTCGGGAAAGTGAAATCCCAGCATCAGCCCCAGTCCGATGGCCATGGCACTGTAGCCGGCGAAGTCGAAGAACAGTTGCAAGGAATAGGCAAGGCAGCCAACCCAGGCGTCGGAGAAGCTGGGGTTCGGCACACTGAACGCCACATCGACTACCGGCGACAGGGTGTCGGCCACCAGGACCTTCATGCACATCCCGACCATGAACCGGCGCGCGCCCAGCGAGAAATTCTGCAGGTTGAAGTAACGTTGATTCAGCTCACGCCGAACCCAGTCATAGCGAATGATGGGGCCGGCGACCGAATGACCGAACATCGAAATATAGGTGGCGTAATTAATGAAGCTGCGTTCAACCGGCACGGTACGGCGATGCACATCCACCAGATAGGAAATCGCCTGCAAGACGATAAACGACAGCCCCGCCGGCATGATGACCCGCTGCCAGTCCAGGGGCATGGCGCCGTACCCGGTGAAGGTATCGATCAAGGTGCCGGCAACGATGTTGGCGTACTTGTACCAGCACAGCACCGCCGTGTTGAGCACGATCAGCGTCGCGAGTAGCCGCACGCGGCCCTTGCCATCTTCGCGCAAGGCATCAATCAGCAAGCCGCCGACCCACGCCGTGATCGTCAGCACCACATGCACTGCGAGGAACCATGGGCTCAACCAGCCATAGAACAGCCAGCTGCCGATCAGTAACGTGACGTTGCGCCAGGCGGCCGGGCACACGGCATAGGCCGCCAGGAACAGCGACAGGAACAACGTCAGAAACTCGAGAGAGGCAAAAACCATGGTGGTGGCGCGATCCGATCAGTGGGCCAGGACGTCAGTCGCGAGCAACAGGTGAGGGCCATTTGCGCCAGGCAGCAGCACAACGCTATAGCGCTCGCCAGCCTTGAGCTGGCCCAGGTCCAGCGGGGCACCGACGTTGGTTTGGGCGCAGACCAATTGCACCGACAGGTTGACCGGGTTGATCGCTCGGCGTTGCACGCTGCCGTCGGCCACCTCCTTGAACAGGTCGGCGTTCTTCCCCGCAGCGCGCAAACCGGCCTGGGTGCACGCTGGATCGGCGCTGATAAACGCCAGCGAGGCCCTCAGGCTATTGAAGTCGTCGGGTTGCTCACGGATGACGACCTGGCGGATACCTTGAGCGCTGTCTGGCAAGGCGATCACACTGGCGAATTCGCCTGCTGCCACCYGGATGTCCAGCGGCTGGCTTTTGCCGTTGCGTTCCAGGGTGCCCTTGATCGGCTGATTGGCGGGCACGGGCAGGTAGTCGGACACGGCATTCGAGCCTTCCAGTTTGAGGCTTGCGCGCGAGCCTTCGGCCAGCAGCTGCAACGGTTGGTCGGCGGCGTTGATAAAGCGCAGGAAGGCCGAGTCCTGATCCGGGCCCGTCGGGTACAGGGCAATGTCGGCGGCCTGGGCGTGCAGGCTCAGCATCAAGGGCGCGAACAGCACCCAGCCACAGGCGGATCGGATCATTTGCCGGCTCCCGCGCTGCTGACGGTGTCGGCGGGCAGTTTGGCCAACGCTCCACCAATCGCATTGCCCCAGGATTGATAACCGGCGACGGTGAAATGCTGCCCATCGGTGGTGATCCACTGCCCGGGTTTGGAGAACGTCAGCGAATCGATGTAAGTGCAAGGCGCCACGTTCGCGGCCAGAAACTGCGACATCAATTGGGTGCGGGCATCATTCTTCTGGTACATGCCACCGGCTTTGCCCCAGGCCGGGCCCACCCAGGCGCAGCGGGTTCCGGTGGCGGCGATGGCCTTGGCCAGGCCAGTGACGCTTTGCCATGCCCAGGCCTTCGGAAACACCGGTTTGTCGTAGGACGCCATGGTGTCGCCGATGACCAGTACCACCAGGTCGGGCTTGTCGGCGGCGATCAGGTCCTGGATCGGTGTGGTGGTTGCCTCGCGCCCCTTGATCACGATCTTGTCGTTGCCTTTGCGCTCGGCACCACAGTCGACCTTCTTGCTGATCAGCCAGTCACCGGCGCTGGCGCCGCAGGCACCGATGGAATGGACCTGGGCGCCTTGGCGAGTCAGGTTGTCGTGCAGCGGCTCCAGCAAATGGTCCGCAAGGCTCATATGGCTCTCCCCAAGGACAAGGAGAGTCAGGCCGGCAAGGGCAGAAGTGGGCATCGAAAGCTCCAGAATGATCAGTTGGAATAAGGCGAGGTATACGGGCTGACCGGCAGGCTCATGGGGCCGCTGATCTCCTCGAACTGGTAGCGCAAGGACAGGGCACCGCTGATTTGTTGGTAGTCGCGGGCGTTGTCCAGGCCCAGATTGGCGCCCAGCAGGAAGTTCGAAGCGACCTTGTATTCAGCCGCCGCGGCGACGCTGTAGCCGATCCCGGTTTTGTTTTGCCCTTCGTAGCGCAGGCCCGAGGCCGCCTGCAGGGCTTTGTCGGTCGGGAAATAGTCGACGCTGTCCTGCTCGAAATGCTGCACGCCGACCGAGCCCTTGACTTGATACGTCAAGCGCCCGGTGCGTTGTGCCCAGGTCACCGGAATTCCCAGGGCGAAGAACGTCTGCGGGCTGAAATAGCCGCCGTGACCGTAGGTGAAAAAGTCCTGGTTGTTGGCGTAGCTGATGCCGGTCATGCTCAAGCCGACGGTCAGTTTGCTGTCCGTGGCATTTTGCAGGTACCAGTACACACCGCTGCCCAGTTCACTGCGGCTGTTGGACTCGACATGGTTGCCCAATAGCTGGTGCCAGGAGGCGTAGCCATAGGCGCCGACTTCGCTGTCGTCAAAGCTCAATTGACCACGTCCGCCGTTGGCGGTCACACCGCCCCAGGACTGCCCGCTGCGTTTGTCCGTGGTGCCGGCAAACGAGGTGAGGCTGTCAGTCACCGGACGCCGGGAAACGCTCACGCCATAACGGACATTAGAGGCATCGCTGATGGGGCGATCAACGCTGATGCCGCCGGTGGCGGTGGTGTATTTGAAGCCGAGCGGGGTGGTACCGAGATCGGCTTTGAGCCCATCGGCGGGCCGTTGAAGGGCGACGGCAAGGCCGACGCCCTCGGCTTTCTGCGAACCGACGCTGCCGCTCTGCGCACCGTTGCCAAAACGCGACAGCGCCTCGCTGTTGGCACTGCCGGCGTTCAGCGAGACGGGCGTCACGCGTAGCGCAACGCGGCTCTCATCCAGCGGGATATTGATTTCCAGCGGTGTCTCAATATCGGTGAGTTTGCTCAGTCCCGACTCACTGTTGTTGCTGCGAATGCTCACGCCCTGGGTGACGTAGGCACTGCGCTCCTGAAGGATTTTATCGAGCGCCAGTTGCGCGGGGCTGATGTCCTCGCTCACCAGTGCTGCGCGGGGCAACTGCGACTCGAATGGATTGCTCGCCTGCTGCGGCCTTGGCGGGGCGCCGATGGCAAAAGGGGCGCTGCCCGGTATCTCCTGAACCGGTGGCGGGATGGCTGCCAGCAAGGTGTCGCGACTGACTTCGTTACGTGAACCCGACACCCCGGCAAAAGGGTTGGGCGCCACTGTCGAGCCGGCCAGTTGGCCGCCCTGGTTTCTGCGTTTCTCGCTCTGTTCGATGGCCACGGCTTTGCGCAGCAGATCAGTCGCCGTGCCGGTCTTGCCCAAGTTCTGGTAGAGGCGTGCGGCCTCAGTCAGCGTTTGAGGGTTACCGGATTCGGTCTTGAGCAGCTGTTGCAGCGCCTGTTCGGCAAAGGCCGCGTCATGTGCCAGCACCGCCGCGTCGGCAGCACCCAACAGCAGTTGCGGGTCGTTTGGCTGGCGCTGTAACAGCGGTTTGTAGAGTTCGAGGGCTTTTGCCGTATCGCCGTTTGCCGAGTACATCCGCGCCAGGGCCGCGACGGCCGCACTGTCGCCGGGACGTTGCGCCAGTGCGGGCGCCAGCGTGTCATAGGCGTTGGCCAGATCGCCTCGCTCACGCAGTTGGTCAGCCTGGCGGATGCGATAGAGATAGAGCAGGTCATCGAATCGCTTGCGGGCCGGCGCGTTCAAGGGCTTGTTCTGCAGGTCGCGCAGAATCTGGTTGACCTGCGTGTCTTCTCCGGTTTTAAGCAGGACAGCGGCGTATTGCAGGATGAAGTCCGCCGAGGGCGCTGTGGTCTGTTGCAACCGACCGCGCATGAGGGCCAGCGCACGGCCCGGCTCGCCGATGTCGACGTAGGCCGAGGCCAGGCTGGCCGTGCGGTCTGGACTGTCGTTGGTCATCGGCTGAATGCGCTCGAGCAAGGTCAGGGCTTCCTGGCGCTGTCCGCGCTTGCCCAACTCGATTACCTGGCTGAGTTGCAGGTTGAAGCTGACGTCAGCGGCCAGTGCTTGCATGTCCGGGGTGCGCTGGTTGGGGCGCAAGCGTCCCAAGGTTGTCTGGGCGGCTTTCCACTCACCCATCTGGACCGACAGCAGGGCGCTGACGTAAAGCGCATCGGCATTGTCGGGATGGGCCTGGAGCATGGCGTTGATCAGGTCCCGAGCCTTCTGGGGTTCGCCCATCGCCAGGTTCAGGCGGGCCAGGGCGAAACGCGTCCAGATGTTGTCCGGCTCAACGCGCAGCGCGTCCTGCAAGGCGTTACGCGCAGCGGGCAGGTCGTTGCGTTGTTCGGCGAGGGCGGCCAGTTGCGTCGCACGCAAGGCTTGCAGGCGTGCGGACTGGCCGATCTTTGCCTGTCCGGTGGCTGGCAGACTGTTGATCAGTTGCAGGGCTTCATCGTTCTTGCCGCTCTTGAGCAGCACGTTGACCAGCCCTTCCTGTGCTTGAGGGTCGTCACGGCGCAGGCTCAGCACCTGGCGATAGTTGCGCTGGGCGTCATCGAACTGGCCCGCGCCGGTCTGAATGTCCGCAAGGGCGAGGCGAGCGTCCACCCCGTCTGGATTGAGCCGCAGGGCCTGGTTGACCAAGGCCAGTGCCTGGGTTGTCTGGCCTTTGGCCTGGGCGTCGCGGGCCTGCTGCAACGCAGACCAGTAACGCACTTCGTTCAGCGCAACTTGCCAGTGGCTGCCGCCTTGTTGTCGCGTGGCCTGACCCAGGAGTTTTTCCGCTTCGGCCAGTCGGTGTTGCTGCTGGCGAACGACTCCAAGGCCACCCAGCGCGTCGGCATCATCGGGCCGGGTTTTCAAGCGCGCTTGAAAAGCCTGTTCGGCGGTGGCCTGATCGCCTTCCTTGAGCGCCTTCAGGCCGCGCGCGACTTCGGCGGGCGGTTGCCATTCCTTGCTGGCCGTCGTCGCTGCCTGTTGCTTGCCCTTGTTCATCTGCGCGCGGATTTCCACGTCATCCGGATGCGTCTTGAGGTACGCCTCGAACAACGGCATTTGTGCCGGATCGGGCGGACCGATCCAGGTCAGCGCCAGGCGCCAGCTTTCGTCGGCATCACCGGCAATGTCGGTACGTTGGGTCAGCGCGGCCAGGGCGCGGATGCCCTCGGCACGGCTGTCTTCATGGCGTACCAGATGCTTGGCGTAAAACAGCGCGACGATCGAGTCGTTGGGCATCTCACGTTGCAGGCGCTGAAGTCCGCTGCGTGCCTCAGCCCAGTCAGCCTGATTGAAGGCAAGGTTGTTGTAATACTCACGGCCGATCGTACCTTGAGGTGGACGGCCATCGAACAGCGAGCGAAACACCACGCTCGCCTTGTCACGCTCACCGGCATCGACGAGGCGCCGAGCCTCTTCCAGGCGCTGCTGGTTCTGCGGTTGTGCCAGGGCGATGTCCTGTGCCAATTGCAGTGCCTGCCGTGGCAAAGGCTGGATGGCCTGCAAGCGGGCAAGGTATTGCTGCGCCTGTTGTGGCTTGTCCTGTTGCACGCCGATCAAGCCCAGGCCATACAGTGCGTCAACCTGGACCGGGTCCAGCAACAGGACTTTCAGCCAGACTTCCGCCGCGCGTTGAGGGTTTTTATGCAACTGCCAGTACTGCCCTTGCTCGACGAGCAATGTCTGTGGCGTCGGACTTTGAGCGTGGGCAGCAGCCGTCCATGCGCTCATGACGGCGATGGCTAGCGTGCGGTGGTGCGCGTGCATGCGGTCTCCCAGGAGAGTTTCAGCGTTCCGTCTTCCCGGAATCGATAATGTTTATCTGCCCAGCCGAGCGCGAACAGGCTGAGCATGAAGTTGTAGTAACGCGGCGGACCGGCGTCGGCATCGGGCCTGGCCAGCGCCTCGCGCAAGGCGACTTCCACGCGGTCTCGTTGCTGATCGGCCAACCTGGGTTGCCCCTTGGCCTCAAGGTAGGGAATCAGTGCAGCCCGGAATCCGAAAGGGCTCTGACCCTGGACACTGCCGTGCAGAAGCCGGACCGTTTCCGGGGGGGAACCCGTCGCAACAGTGCTGCGGGCCATACCGTCCAGCCGTTTGAGCAGCAGCGCTGCCAGCGGTTCGGAGGTATCACTCATGCCCAGCCAGAGGTACACGCGAATGGCGTCGTAGCTGCCCGTGTCGCCGTTGATCGGGTCGCTCACGAAGACACCCGATTGTGCTGAAGTGCCTTGATAACCGACCCAGTCAGCGATGAAACCGTGGCGGCTGGATTGGGCAATCATCGTCGCGGTGTTATCGGCAATCGCTTGCCAGGGCCCGGAGGGTGCTTCCTTGGCCAGGCGCCGTAACAGCGGCAGTGGCAGGTAGCTGGGGTTCAGGCGCCAGAGAGCATCCGGCTGGACGAAACCCTGTGGTCCAGGCAGTACCATCGGGCCCAGCCCGGGCAGTTTGACGACCAGTTGCGCTTCGATCGTCGCCATCAGCTGCAGGGCGTCTTGGTGATAGTCCGGCCGATGCCACAGGCGTGCGGCTTCGAGCAGGGCGTAGGCGATCCACAGGTCGGCGTCGGCGGCCGAATTGGCGTCTTGCAGGCGCCACTGACCGTCCGAGCCTTGCCCCCATAACCAGCCCGGCAGGCGTGTGGCGGTGGCGGAGCCTGCGAGGTTGGCCGAGGTCCAGCGCCAGAGTTTGTCAAAGCGTGGCTGATCGTTGCCGATCAGTGCGAAGAGCATGCCGTAGGACTGCCCTTCAGAGGTGCTGTGATTGTTCTCGAGGCTCGATTCCAGAACCCGGCCGTCGGCCTGGACGAAGCGTGTCGCATAGGTTTGCCACAGTGGCCAGGCCGGCGGCTCGCAGGATTGTGCGGCCGCCATCGCCGGCGCCAGCAGGGCGAGCGCAAGCACAGCGCTCAACCTGCGCGCGTTACCGCGCAGGCCCTGGCGAAGTGAAGTACCCCGGCTGCTCATGGACGTCACAGGCATGAACGACACTGGCCCGCGCGGCTCATTGGCCAAGACGATGCTTGGCCCGTAGGCGCAGGGCCAGGTAGGCCATGCAAGAAAGCAGCAGGACCCCGATGAGGGTGAACAGCATGAGCGCCATGACATTCTGCGAGAGGTACCACTGCAGATAGCGCAACGGACCCAGGCGCCCGACGTAGTAATCCTGCTCGGCGACCAGCGATTCGACATGCTTGCCCCTGACCACCACCAGACTGCCTTGCAGTTCGTTGGCATTTTCTTCGCTGCTGAGCAGGGCACTGGTCACGTCGGCCAGGCCGCCGGGCCTTGTGCCGGCGATAAATACCACGCTGCGCCCACTCTTGAGCGGCGATTCGAAGCCGGTCAGATAAGCACTGCCGTCCTCAGCGCTGAACCTGAAGCTGCTGCGCGCTTCACGCCGATTGGTTTTGGTATCCGGGCTGATCCAGTTGCGCAGACGCAACGGCAGGTCAGACAGTTCAAAGTACTGCGCAGCATCTTCGCCCCTGGCCGGCAGAAGGCTTTGCCATTGCTCCAGCAGCGGCTGATTGTTGCCCGAGGCGAGCACCAGCAAATCCCGGTCGCGTTGCTCGGCCACCTGGTCGGCGTGGACCACTTTCACGCCGGTGGCCGGATAACCGGTGGAGTCGCCGAAGCGGCCCAGCAGGGTCAGATAGGCGCTCAGATCGGCCGGGCCTGGCTCGTTGGGCAGGATCACCGAGGTTTCAGACAGGTCGGCCATGCGGGTGAACGGGAAGCCACTGTCCTTGAACACCCCGAGGTTGGGCATGGCCATGAAATGTTCGTATTGGCTGAGGTCCAGGGTCGAGTCCGGGTCGATCACACCGCGCATGTTGTCGATGATGATGTCGCGGCATTCGCCCTGTTTGATGTAGTCATACATGAAACGAAATTGCAGGCGCGACTGCAGCGCGACTGAATTGAGCGGCAACAGCATGCGCGACGTGCGGGCCAGGCTGTCGTCGGTTTTGAGCATCGACAGCAGGCTGTCGCTGTTGCCGAGTTTCTCGATCGAAGGCAGGTCGATCGACTTGATGAAGGTATCGTTGAAACTGATCAGCAACGAAGAGTTGGTGGAGACCGGTTGCGGCGTATAACGGTACTTCAGGTCAAGTTGCGCACCGGGCTCACGCCAGTTGAACAGATCGGGTGGCAAGCGCAGGGCAACGGTCATTTGTCCCGGGTTATAACCCGACACATTGAGTTCCGCGGGTTTCGCCAGTTCACCCAGACGAACCGGGCG
The DNA here is from genome assembly GCF_056402155.1 of Pseudomonas sp. P4_C1. Taxonomy (NCBI): domain Bacteria; kingdom Pseudomonadati; phylum Pseudomonadota; class Gammaproteobacteria; order Pseudomonadales; family Pseudomonadaceae; genus Pseudomonas; species Pseudomonas sp. P4_C1. The sequence continues at coordinate 16,948 of NZ_JBFUHY010000071.1, read as the reverse complement.
ATCGGAGGGCAGCCAGTTGGGCGCGTCGTACGGTTGGCGTGGCTTGAGCGAGTCGATCCGGTCGATCACCACGCTCTGTCCGGAAAAGGCCGAGCCACCGAGGGCCAACGCGGTCGCGGCAACTTTGAGATCGGCGCCATCGCGCCCGGAGACGATCAACAGTTTGCCCTGAGCATCATTCGGGTTGCTCACGAGGGTCAATGTCGGCCCCGTGGCCTCTTTGATCGGCAAACCACTCAAGGTCGTTGATTCGCTGGCGCTGACAAACACCACCGCGTTGCCTTTGGCCGGCAGGCTGCTGAGGCTGGTGGGGAAGGTTGCGCCGCGATAGCTGGCCAGTGCGCCGAACCAGGAAGAAAGGATGCCGGCGGCTTCAAGCTCCGGACCGCCTGGGTGCGCGGCGAACACGAAGGGCAGCTTCAGGGGCGAGGCGTCTCGACGATCGAACAAGGGCAGCGGCAGAGCGGACAGGTCGTTGGGCTGCTTAATCGAGGACACCTGGAGGCTCAGCTGGCTCTCGTTGCCGATCCTGGCCCACAGGCTGGAGTGCAAAGGGTCTTCACATTGCATCGTGTAATGACCGATGAACTGCAGGCTGAGCCGGTTGAATTCGGTGATGGTCTGCGGCGGGATCTGCACGGTCCGGGTCTGTACTTTACCGGCCTCTTCTTTCGGGAGAGGCAGGCTGGCGGCCACTTGATCGTTGATCAGCACGTTGATTTGCGAAAGATCGGCCAGCAGCGCCGGTGAGTAGCTGTACTGCAGCGTGACCTGCGCAGCCGTGACGACTTCATCGGCGCGCACATCGAAATTCACGCTGTCGGTAGCCTCCACGCCTTTAAGGGTCATCGAATAGCTTTTGCCCAGCTCCTTGAGGGTGCGGGTATAGCTGTTGCCCGGGGCATCGGTCCCCGGCAACGATGCGACCGGCATCAGCGCCGTGTCCGTGGCGCTGATTGGGGCGGCAGCACTCAAGGCACAGCCGCTCCAGCCCGCTAGCGAGCAGGCGATCAGCATGAGTGAGCGACGAGGAAGAAAGGTCTGGCGAGTGGAAGGCTTCAAGATCGTTGCGTGTCCGCGGTGGAGTCAATAGGTGATGGAGCGACCGGGCGTTTGCGCAGTAGCGCGTGGCTGTCCTTCAGGGTTACAACGAACAAGCGCAGGATGGCGCGCAAGCCAATGCTGCTGACCTCGCGCAACGCCGACATGGGCGCGTCAAGGCGGCCGTTACCCCAGGTGTTGGCCCAGGTGTCGGCCCGTGAAAAGGTCAGTCGCACCAGCTCACTTTGCTGGCGCAGGGTCAAAGCCTCGAATTGCACGCCCGTCACGTTGTCGTTGCTGAAGATCGTTCTTGCGGGAAAAAGGCTTGAGGGAGGTGTGCGCAAAATGCACAGCCGTACCTTCTCATCGACGCTGAGCTGAACCTGCGGTGGCAGTGCCAGACCCACGCCGTTTTGTGAGAAGTCCTGGGTTTTGCAATCGAACGAGGTGCCGTCTTCGCGATAGACGCGCACAGGCAGGTCTGCGGGCACCCGGGGTTCGTTACGCACCTGAGAGGACTCAGTGGCCACCGCCACGGCAGTGCTGACGATGATGATGTTGTACACAGTCCAGGCCAGGTTGATCAGCAGGGTCGTGACCTGGGCCGAATCACTTCCGATCAGTTTCACCACGCCGATCACCAGGCCGATCATGTTCAAGGTCAGCAGGACGATGTAAGGCCGCGCGAGCTTCCAGTCGAAATAGTCCTCCTCGATGGTGCCGCCCTTGTCGGTCACGTTGAACTTGCCCAGCGAAGGGCTGATCAGGGCCAACAGTACCGGTCGCATGATGTACCAGGCCAACACCGACTCATACACTTCGTTCCAGAAGGAGTGGCGGAAGCGCCCCTGGATGGCGGAGTTGGTCAGACTGGAATGGAAAATATGCGGCAGCACATAGACCGTGACCATCAGCGCCGAGGCATGGAAAATCTGCGCGTCGAACATCAGGTAGGCCAGGGGGGCGGTCAAGAACACCAGGCGAGGCAGGCTGTAGAAAAAGTGCATCATGGCGTTGAGGTAGCAGATGCGCTGCCCAAGGTTCAGACCTTTGCCAAACAACGGATTGTCGGTGCGAAAAATCTGCGCCATGCCCCGTGCCCAGCGTGTGCGCTGGCTGATGTGTCGGGAAAGGCTTTCGGTGGCCAGGCCCGCCGCTTGTGGAATGGCGAGGTAGGCGGTATTGAAACCACGGCGATTGAGCTTGAGTGCCGTGTGCGCATCCTCCGTCACGGTTTCGGTGGCGATGCCGCCGACTTCCAGCAAGTGAGTGCGCCGGATGACCGCACAGGAGCCACAGAAGAATGCCGCGTTCCACAGGTCGTTGCCGTCCTGCACCAGGCCGTAGAACAGCTCACCTTCATTGGGTACCGAGCGAAAGGTATCGAGGTTTTTTTCGAACGGATCGGGTGAATAGAAGAAGTGCGGAGTTTGCAGCAACGCCAGGTTCGGGTCCTTTAAAAACCAGCCCATGGTGATCTGCAGGAAGGAGCGGGTGGGCACGTGGTCGGCGTCGAATATGGCGATGAACTCGCCATCGGTGACCTTGAGTGCCTCGTTGAGGTTGCCGGCCTTGGCATGTTGATTGTTGTCGCGGGTGATGTAGTTGACACCAATCTGCTGACAGAAATCCTTGAATTCCTCCCGGCGTCCGTCATCGAGCATGTGCACCCGCAGTTTGCCCTCGGGCCAGTCGATGGCCTGGGCCGCAAGCACCACCAGTTTGACGATGCCCAACGCTTCGTTATAGGTAGGAATGAAGACGTCTACCGTCGGCCATTCAGCGGGCGGCTGTTGCAGAAACTGCGGTTTGCGGTGCAGCGGCCAGGCGGTCTGTACGTAGCCGAAGACCAGGACGAGCAAGGCATACAGTTCGGCCAGCACCAGCCCGTAGCCAAATACGGCATCCTGCCAGTTGTCGAAGCCCAGGGTGTCGGTCAGGCGCCAGTACATGTAGCGCAGCGAAGCGATCAGCGAGAGGGTGATCAGGGTCAGGATCGCCAGACGCCCGGCTTGCTTGCGGATGATCAGGCTGGTGGCGAAACAGACGGCGGCAAACGCGGCCTGGGAATACAGATTCAGCGGCGCAGTGAGAATACCCAGCACCAACAATGCGGCGATCAGCCCGGCCGAGATCTTCAGGCCCTGGCGGCAACGCAGGGGCCAGCGACTGACGCGAGCCTGGAAAGAATCCAGTAGCTGCTGCAACCACCATGTCTTTGCAGGCAGCTGATTGAGCCGGGCGGTCATGGCGTGTCCTGCTGACTTGAAGCATCCGCCCAAAGCAGGGCATGGACCGCGCCTGACAGCGCAAGAATGTCCTGACAGCCAATGCTCTCAGGTGCGTACTGCAACAGGTCCCGACCATAGGCCAGCGACTCGTTGAACTGGTGATCGAGGCGAACCGTCCCGATCAGGTTGGCACCGAGCCGCCGCCGAAACAGCACGCCCATGTCCCTGCTGAACGAACGCGAGTCATCCCGTTGATTGAGCACATACCGTTGTTGCTGTGCGCGTCGTCGGCTGGTTTCCAGCCACTGGGTCATGGTGTCCAGTGCCAGGTAGGAGGCCGCGTCGGCCACCGTCATCACCAGCACCAGATCGGCTGCATCGAGTGCCTGTTGCGAATAGACGGTCGCACCCGAAGGCGTGTCCAGGATCACGGTATCGTTTTCGCTGAGGTCCATTGACGCAAGGTGCTGATTCAACCAGTCAGAGTCTTCAAGCATCAACTGCTTGAGCAACCGGCGATCGTTCACCTCGCCAGTGCCGAAGGGCAGGCACTCGCTGTCGCCAAAGCCCTGCAGGCGATGGGCGCCCCAGTCTGCGTCCTGCTCTTTGAACTGGATCAGCCCGGGAGCCTGCCGGGTGATACCCAAGTGGCTGGACAGCGCGTTCTGAGGGTCCAGATCAATTGCGATGGTTCGCCCGCCAGGGCGCCGAAGTGTTTTTGCGAGGCCAGCGGCGACTGTGCTTTTACCCACCCCACCATTCGCCGAAACGATAGCAATGACCTTCGCCCTGGTTCGCTTGCGAGTCGTTTCTGGCAGACCGTCAAGGCGAACCTGGTTGAGTTCACGCAACAGGTCGCTCAATCGCTGACGGTCACCCGTAGCGGAACTCGCAGGTGGCTCGGTCAGGGAGGAAGATTTGGGTGAAGGTAGCGAGAGGGCAGCATTCTTCACCGGCTCGACCGGCGCGCCAATCAATAAAGAAGGCTGTGGCTCGTCCAGTAGAAACACAGGGGGCGTTGGTGTTGGGGGAGGCAATGCCACTGACGGCTCTGGCTCAGCCAGTGCAGGTGTAACCGGGTCGTCTTTGAAATCTTTATAGCTCGGTTGTATTTCCTGGTAGCTTTCCGTATTGGCGCCAAAACGTGTAAATAGTTTCGTAATGTCGTCTACATATTTCATGCGTTGTACCAAGAATGAAATAGCTCAGAAACTCAGCATTTCATTAACTTTACAAAGTTGATGCGTCGTCTGGACGTTGGCAGAGTGCCACTAATGTAGTGGTGTCTGCGTCTTGGTGTCAACGAATGTTATAATAAGTCAGTGAGGCTTATTGGTGTTGGTCTAGTGTTATTGGCTGTTGTGTTATTTGTGGGGGGTGAGTTTTAGAGTGTGCTCAATAATTACTGTCCAGTGTGTAATATGATGATGGTTGGTTCGTGTATTGGCGCAATGGGACGCGAGTATTGATCGCCTTCAATGGTTTGATGTCGGGTTATATATTTAAAGAAGTTGATTGATGTATTTGAAGAGGTAGTGGCAGTTTCAAGAAAAACTTGTGCGGATAAGGCGTCGGGTGTCGCTGATGTCGAGCAACGTAAAATCGCAAAAAAACTTCCCGTCTGGCTACAGCGACTGAGAATCAACACGCTTAATCAGGCGATCCATTTGAAGATCGGACATAGCGATTCCTGGCCTGCCGTTCACCGGCAGGCTCAATGTTAATTTTGTTCAGGGTTGTGTTCGGGACACTTGGCGCTGCGCTGGGTAAAGTCATGACCGCTTGCCCGGCCTGGTGTGTTTCAGACGGATTACTGAATGGCCAGCAACTGGTCAGGGTGGGCACCAATTCAGACAAGGTGCAGGCGACAAGCTGAGACGTTCAGCTAACGTTCAATCGTTCGCCTCGCCAGTTGCGTTACACACTCTCCCCTGAGGTGACTGGCGGGGTGAACCCTTGGCGGCGTGGCCCCTTGTAGATGAGCCAGAGCATCTAGAACGGCGCTGCTATCAGTAAGATGATCATGGGGGCACCGCCCCGAGCAGGTCATGGGCATCCACCCAAAGCGATGCCCTTGCCTTCATTGCATGCGCCGCCCTCCGTGACGGGATGCGACAGGCGTAGTGGCATTTTGATTGCTTTTGAGCTATTTATCTCTATGGCCGGCATGGAGCCGGTTCAAGGAGATGAAATGGTCACTGATCGCGAAATTGCACTTGAGCAGGCCCTTGTAGCAATTATTGGAGAGGCTATCGCCAGCGGGCTCGATGTCAAAAGCCTGATGGACAACGCGGCAGCCGGCTTACTTGGAAGTGCTTCATACCGCTGGGTTGGGCATCCGCATGTGTCAAACGCCCTTCAGGTGATGATTGATGCTCATGCGCAGGCATTGGACACCATGCCCCCGCAGTAACGGCGATTTCAGGTCGCGACATGCTCGCAATGCCGGCGGACTCTTCGGCCGGCACCGCAGCGAGGGTGATCAGGAGCGTCGACGCAGTCTCGCGCCATTGCTTGACCGGAAGCGACAGGTGGAGATTCCAGGTTTTGGTGTTCAGCTATGCTTTCAGCACTTTGTTCAAGAAATGGATTTCACTATGAGCAGCGTAAGAAAACCGACACAGCGAGAAATCTCCGATGCCTTGGAGCTTAGCGAAAGCGAGGTCGCGTTGTACGTTGCAGACGTAGAGGAAAAGGCCGATGGCTCGGGGCACTGGATCTTTTTCAGCCTATTGACGCCTAACGACATACTGTTCTGGCTCAGGGTCGGTAACAACCTGAGGCTTGAAACAGATGCCATAAACCTCCTCTGGACAAAACAATCACCGAGTATCGCTCGGTAGGTTTGCGGGATCGCGTTTTAACTCCGCCAAGCTCCTCTGTAGGAGCAAGCTCGCTCCTACAATTTCCTTAACTGAACAGCATTACATCCATGACCCAGAGACTTAAAGCTCATTCAGGATTTATTGTCTGGATAAGGCAGTAACCGCGACTTCTTACTGAACGGAGGAGGTTGTCGCCTTTAGTAAACTTCTTGAATTTCGCTTGCAGTCTACTGAGGCACATGGGCAATCCTTTGTAATTATAAGGGTCCTTATTTAACTTCATAAGGATGTCCTCGTTGCTGATAACGCGTTCCTCGCTGCTTGTTAATAAGTCAAGCACTGCGCATTCCATGCGAGTTAAATTGATAGTCGTTAGATTGTTAGAAAGCAGGCGTTGGGGTTTGTTGAACACCCAGGTATGTAACTTTGGCATATTGATGCGATCAGGCACACACGTAGAACCGCGGTGGTCGATCCAGGCAGTAACCTCATCGATAGTATGTCCGAGGGCAATAGAGTCTTCGTCGTAAGGATTGAGCGGGGCGGGGGTAAGATCTTCTGACATCGCGCTTCCTCCATGCACGAGAAAAGCGTAGCACCCAGAGCTGCGCACACTCTAAGTAGTACGCGAAAAAACCCGCATGGGCGGGCTAGAGGGGGCGAACAAAAAAGGATGGGTCAATTGATCAGGGGATGTCAGTACATTGGATCGCGTGGTGAGGTCACTCCTGGTTGTACGGCAACAGCGCTTGTGATGTTCCATGCCGTTCGTGGCGGCAGACGGTGGTTAATACCAGTCGTGACTGAACTTTGGATTGATTGGTGGGATGCATTGCAGGGTGGCGAGATCCAGCAGCGTGAAGTGGCCATCCATCCAGCCGGCAGTGTCGATGTGATACACGTTCCCGAGTACGGCAGGCTGACTCAGCGGCGTGTGGCCCACGATCACCACCCGAACACCATCCACGCCTGATTGGTTTTCTTCAGTGATCCGCTTGCGCGACCACAGGAGCATTGCGGCTACGTGATCCGCTTCGAATTCCGATCCGGATAGTGCAGAGATCATTTCTCCCCAACTGCCCCGAGGTACATCGGCGTGCACGATGCCTATCAGGCCTTGCGCCGTCTCGACCTCGATCACCAGCGGCAAGTCCTGGAGAATGTTCGCGTAGCAGTCCTGCTCAATGCTGGAGAGCCGGTAGAACCAGGCTCCACCATTGATGAAGTGCATGTCGCACTGAGCGCCGGTGCAGCCAGCGGCGTACGAATCGACGGTCATCTGCTCATGATTGCCGCGCACAGCGTGAAACCAGGGCTTGCGCAAAAGCCATTCATCGACGTCCAGAGATTCAGGGCCTCGGTCAATCAGGTCTCCGACGCTGAACAGTCGGTCTACCGACGGTTCGAAGCCGGCCTTGTCTAGCGCAGACTCTAGTCGGGTGAAGTGTCCGTGAATATCGCCGACAGCGAAATCCCGACCCGCCGTGTTTGCGGCGAAGCGCTTCACGCGCGATACCTCGATCGTCTGGAGCATGCAAAGTCCTCCGCTTGCCGTTCACCGGCAGGCTGGCAGACCAATTATGAGACAAATAGAAATAAGTGGGAGGGGCGGGAGATGCTGTTCGGCCAACGTTGATCGTTCACCCCGCCAGTTTCCGCCCAACTGCGGGGACATCCACCCCCAAGAACTATCACTTTTTCGGCGATTTACTGCTGGAAGGAATATGCAGGTAAGACATCACGCTTTCGGTCAGTTCTGTCGCCAGCTTGACGGCTTCTTTATTGCGAGCCATCACACCCGCCACCAATCCTTCGATCAAGGCGAGCACGGCGATGTTGGAACTGGTCAATACTGGATGGTCGGCTGGGGCAAATAGCACGTGTTCGGCAATGCTGGTGAGAGGCGATGCGGGTGAGTCGGTGATTGCCAGCACCGAGGCGCCGCGCTCATTGGCAAAGCGTGCGAGTTGCAGGGTGTCGAGGGAATAGCGCGGCAGGGCGATCGCCAGCAATACATCCTGATCGGTGATTGCAGCCAGACGGTAAGCGGCGTTTTCGTTGCCGCCTTCCATGCTGATGGCGGTGGCGTCCGCACAGAAGGGCATCAGGGTCGAGGCGGCCAGACCGGCGAAGTAGACGCTGTTGCCAAACCCGAGGATGTAGATTTTACGCGCCTCGGTCAGGCGGGTGACGAACGCTTCGAAGGCATCTTCATGGTTGTTGGTCGCCGCCGTGGCGAGGTTGCTGGTGGCGCTCTGGATTTGCTCATGCAGGCCAAATGCGCCACCCGGTCGATGCGCCAGTTCATTGCGAAGCTTGTCGACCGGCGACACCATCTGCTGCAAAGTTGCCACCAGCTCGGCCTTCATGCCGGTGTAGCCACCCAGGTTCAGAGCCTTGGCCAAACGATTGACCGCGGCTGGCGAGGTGGAGGTTTCGTGAGCCATTTCCTCGATGGTCAGCGTCGCGGCCCTTAGCGGGTGACGCAGGATAAAGTCCGCCACTTTGCGCAGTGATGGCGGTAAATCGGTAACGATTTCCGTCAGTTTGCGCATCACCGGCGCGGCATAGACCGTGGTGTCTTTCGTGGGGGTCGGCATGTCCGGCTCAACAATTCCTGAATGTAAGAGAAGGCTGCTGCCTTGGCATAATGGCGGGAGTGTATCCGAAGCCGACCCTCGGTGTGCAGAGCCTGGCCAAGGGGCGGTGTGCGGCGCGGATGGACTATTTCAAACTCCCGGACAGAAATTGCTGGAGACGCCCGGACTGTGGATTGACCAGCACTTCACGCGGATTGCCGCGCTCTTCGACCCGCCCCTTGTGCAGGAACACCAGTTGATTGGAGACCTCGCGGGCAAAGCCCATTTCGTGGGTCACGACCACCATGGTGCGTCCTTCGAGGGCGAGATCCTGCATGACTTTAAGTACTTCGCCGACCAGCTCGGGGTCGAGTGCCGAAGTCGGTTCATCGAACAGCATCACTTCAGGTTCCATGGCCAGTGCGCGGGCAATTGCCACACGCTGTTGCTCACCACCGGACATATGCGCCGGCCAGGCGTCCATGCGGTGCGCCACGCCGACTTTGTTCAGGTAGTGTTCGGCTTTTTCCCGGGCTTCCTTTTTGTTGATGCCCAGTACATGCACCGGCGCTTCCATGACGTTTTCCAGGGCACTCATGTGCGACCAGAGGTTGAAGTGCTGGAACACCATCGATAGCCGCGAACGCATGCGCTGCAGCTGCCTGGGTTCGGCAGCCTTGAGCCCGCCGAGTTTGTTGGTCACCAGCTTGAGCTGTTCGCCATTGAGCACGATGTTGCCGGCGTTGGGTTGCTCCAGCAGGTTGATGCAACGCAGGAAGGTGCTTTTGCCGGAACCACTGGAGCCGATGATGCTGATGACGTCGCCGGCCTTCGCCTCCAGGGACACGCCCTTGAGCACTTCGTGGGCGCCGTAGCTTTTGTGAAGATCCTGAATTTCAAGTTTGTACATGGTGTCAACTCTCTGGAATCAGTCGCTGAGCAAGCGGCCTTGGCGAATGGGGGTACTGCCGGCCACTTTGGCCAACCACAAACCAGGCTGGGCAAAGCGCAGACGTTCACGGGCATACAGGATGCCGTCGGTGCTGGCGTGCACCACACTGTGCTGATCGGTCAGCGGATCAAGCACTTCGAAGAGCGGATCGCCGACCTTGACGTGGGCGCCCAACGGTTGCAGATAACTCACCACCCCCGGATGCGGCGCATAGGCGTACTGCGCACCGGCGAACGGTGTCGCCTCACAACGGCTCGGCGGCGCTGCAGGCCAGTCACCGCTGATCAGGCCTTGCTCGGCGAGATAGCCGAGAATGGCCTGGGCACTGTCGACGCATTGCTCGCGCTCGGTGTCAGCCATGCCGCGCAATTCAATCGTGGTGGCCACGCACGCCAGCGGAATATTCGCTTCAGGAAAGCGCTCGGCCAGGTGCAGCCAGGGGATTGCGCAGGCTTCATCGAAGGCGTTGCCTCCCGCGGCTTCGGCCAGCAGGGCCACGCCAGCGCCGAGGCGGGCGGCCAATGAGTGCAAGCGTGACCAGTTTTGCGGCATGGCATACAGCAGCATGATCGACTCGAAGTCGCAGTGCAGGTCCAGCACCACATCGGCATCACAGGCATGCTGCAGCAACAGGCGCCGCAAGCCATCGAGTTCCGATGTCGGTGCCGGCATGTTGGTGAAGGCGTCGCTCATGGCGCGGCGGATCAGTGCGATGTTGGCATTGGCATCGTCGCCCAGTTGACCTTCCAGCATCGGCTCCACGGCTTCGGCGAGCTCCGGGAAGTCGCGATTGAAATTCTTCCCGCTGGAGAATTCAAAGCGCCCCTGATGGGTGGCCTGGAACATCTGTGCGATACCAATCGGATTGGCCATCGGCACCAGTTCGATCACCCCGGTCAGGCGACCTTGATCTTCCAGTTCTTGCAGACTGCGCTTGAGTTCGACGGCAACGCGCATTCCCGGCAGTTCGTCGGCATGCAGGGAAGCCTGGATGTAGGCCTTGCGTTGCCCGCTGCCAAAACGAAACAGCGACAACTTTCGTTCCGTGCCCGAGGCACTCCACGGCAAAAGGTATTGAATGTGCTTCATAACGCTCCTTAGTGCTTGCGCGGTGCCAGATAGGCCAGCCAACGGCGCTCAGCCAGCTTGAACAGACGAACCAGGATGAAGGTCAGGGCCAGGTAGATGAGGCCGGCAGTGATGAATGCCTCGAACGGCAGATAGAAGCGCGAACTGACGGTTCGCGCGGCTCCGGTGATATCCACCAGCGTGACGATGGACGCCAGACTGGTGGTCTGCAGCATCATCAGCACTTCGTTGCTGTACTGCGGCAGCGCCCGGCGCAAGGCCGACGGCAGGAGGATGCGGCGGTACAAGGTCAGGCGCGACATGCCCACTGCTTTGGCGGCTTCGATCTCGCCGTGGGCCGTGGCCTTCAAACTGCCGGCCAGGAGTTCCGCGCTATAGGCGCTGGTATTGATTGCGAAGGCCAGGCAGGCACAAAAGGTCGCGCTGGACAGGTAAGGCCAGAGCACGCTTTGACGTACCGCTTCGAACTGCGCCAACCCGTAATAGATCAGGAACAATTGCACCAGCATCGGGGTGCCGCGAATCACATAGGTGTAGAGCCAGGCCGGGAAGTTGATCAGTGGTGATCGGGATACGCGCATCAGCGCTATGGGAACCGCAAGCACCAGACCAACGGCCAGGGAAATCAGCAGCACTTTCAGGGTCACCAAAGCGCCGTTGAAATACAGCGGCAGGTTTTCCCATATCAGGTTGTAGTCGAGAATCATGGGGGGCTCCCAGTCACAGTTCGGCGGCTTTGATGCCGACCGAGTAGTGTTTTTCCAGATAGCGCAGCACCAGCAACGACACGCTGGTCAGCATCAAGTAGAGCGCGGCAACCGCGAGGAAAAACGTGAACGGCTCATGGGTGGCGTCCGCTGCGTTTTTGGCTTTGAACATCATGTCCTGCAAACCGATTACCGAGATCAGCGCGGTGGATTTGGTGAGCACCAACCAGTTATTGGTGAACCCGGGAATGGCGAAACGAATCATCTGCGGCACCAGAATCCGCCAGAACACCTGAGCGCCACTCATGCCGTAGGCCGCGCCAGCCTCACCCTGACCTTTAGGGATCGCCATGAAGGCACCACGAAAAGTCTCCGAGAGATAGGCACCAAAAATGAAGCCCATGGTGCAGACACCGGCGATGAAGGGATTGATGTCGATGTACCGGGTGTAACCGAGTGCGAGGGCAATGCGGTTCATCAGATCCTGGCCGCCGTAGAAGATCAGCAGGATCAACACCAGGTCAGGAATACCGCGAATCAGGGTTGTATAACCTTCGCCCAGCACCGCCAGCCATTTGAACGGCGACAAACGAAAGGCTGCGCCGATCAGTCCCAGGGAAATGGCCATGGTCATGGAGGTCAGGGCCAGATTAATGGTCAGCCAGGCGCCATCGAGAATGCTCGATCCGTAGCCGTGAAGCATGATGAAATTCCTCAAGCGAGCGCAGGGAGGCGCACGAGACAAGCCAAAAGCGGCGCCCGCAAGGGGCCGGCGCCAGGGTTTCGGATGAAGGCTTATTCGCCGTAGATATCGAAGGCGAAGTATTTACCCATCACTTGCTGGTACTTGCCATTGGCGCGGATCGCGTCAATCGCTGCACTCAGGCGTGCGACGTTCGCGCTGTCGCCTTTACGCACCGCGATCCCGGCACCTCTGCCGAAGTATTTCGGGTCATTGATGTCCGGCCCTGTCAGCGCGAAACCCTTACCCAATGGTGTTTTGATAAAGCTCTCATCGGTGTTGACGATGTCTGCAAGCGTGGCGTCCAGGCGACCCGCCGCCAAATCGAGGAAGGCTTCATTTTGCGAGGAGTAGCGCACCACCAGGGCGCCGGCTTTCTCAAGCTGCTCGGTGGCGAAACGGTCATAGGTCGAGGAGCGTTGCACGCCCAGTTTCCTGCCTTTGAGATCGACCAGCGGGTCGTTGATCACGCTACCGGCCTTCATCGCGAACTTACCCGGCGTGTGGTAGTACTTTTTGCTGAAATCGACCGACTTCATACGGTCTTCAGTGATCGACATCGACGACAGCACGGCGTCGATCTTGCGCACTTTCAGCGACGGGATCATGCCGTCGAATTCCTGGATGACCCACTCGCATTTGACCTTCATCTCTTCGCACAGCGCGTTGCCAATGTCGTAGTCGAAACCACTGACGTTGCCCTCTGGCGTCTTGAAGGAGAAGGGCGGGTAGGCGGCTTCGATACCGATACGCAAGCTGTCGTCGTCGGCGTGTGCCAGCAAGCTTGCGACGCACAGTGCCAGAGCGCCTAGAAGTTCTGTCTTGTACATATTGTTGACTCCTTGGATGGGGCGTTGGGGTGATACGGAGTTGCCGTCCGGTCTGGCGAGGTGGACTGTCCTGACGATTTGCGAGGGTATAAATGACATAAAATAATTCACAAATCAACTTAATGAAAAAAAACATATCAGCGCAAGGAAACACACATGGCACTGGTGGACTGACCCCACCTGTGTCATCAATCCTTTGAACAAAAAAACGGGCGCCGAAAAGGCGCCCGTTTTTTCATTCCAGCATCAAGGTTTTTGCGCTGTCCTTAGCGTCGATCCAGCCAAACCGTTTGCGCATTACAGAATTCGCGCACCCCGAAATGCGAGAGCTCACGGCCAAAGCCACTTTTCTTCACACCACCAAAACTGACACGCGGATCGCTGGCGCTATAACCGTTGATGAACACGCCACCGGTTTCAAGTTCGTCGGCCATCTGTCGGGCGAGTTCGACATTGCGCGTGAAGATAGTGGCGGTGAGGCCGAACTCGCTGTCATTGGCCAGCTCCAGCGCATGGGCTGCGTCTCGGGCCGTGATGATTGAAGCCACTGGACCAAACAATTCCTGTTTGAATGATGTCATCTGATCGGTCACGTCGCCGAGTACCGTAGGCTCATAGTAATTGCCGGGGCCTTCAGCCTTCTTTCCACCCATCAGCAGCGTCGCGCCTTCCTCCAGTGTGTCGCGCACCTGTTGATCCAGTTCGTCGCGCAGATCGAAGCGAGCCATCGGGCCGATGTAGGTGGTGGTAGCCAGTGGATCACCGACGACCAGTTGTTGGGTGGCCTCGACGAACTTGCGGGTAAATTCCTCGACGATGCCTTGCTCGACAATCAGGCGCTTGGCGGCGGCGCAGACTTGCCCGGTGTTCTGATAGCGCCCGATCACCGCGGCTTTCACCGCCTCATCGAGGTCTGCGTCGTCGAGCACGATAAACGGGTCGGAGCCACCCAGTTCCAATACGCATTTCTTCAGTGCCGCTCCCGCCTGAGCACCGATGGCCATGCCGGCACGCACGCTACCGGTGAGGGTGACAGCCGCGATACGTGGATCGGCGATCGCCCTGGATACACCCTCTGGCGTGACATTGATGACCTCGAAAGTGCCTTCAGGAAAGTCCGCTTGCTGGAAGGCTTCCAGCAGCAGGTAGGCGCTGCCCATGACGTTTGGCGCGTGCTTGAGCACGTAGGTGTTGCCGGCGAGCAACGTAGGGACCGCGCCGCGCAGGACTTGCCAGATGGGGAAGTTCCACGGCATGACGGCGAGAATCGGGCCGAGCGGGCGATATTCAATGCATGCCTTGCCGCCTTCAACCAGGGTCGGTTCCGGGCTCAGCATGGCGGGACCGTGTTCGGCGTACCACTCGCAGAGCTGCGCACATTTTTCAATTTCACCGCGGGCYTGAGCAATCGGTTTGCCCATTTCCAGGGTGATCATGTTCGCCATGGCCTGCGCATTGTTGCGCAAGGCCTGGCCGAGGTTGATCAAAAGCTGCGCGCGCTGCTCAACCGGTTTGCGGCGCCAGGCGTGAAACCCGGAGGCGGCCCGCGTCAGCGCGGCCTGTAATGCCGAATCGGATTCGAAAGGGTACTGGCCGATCTGTTCGCCCGTGGTCGGGTTGATCGAAATGGCATGGGTGAGGCTGGATACGTGGGTCATGGCACCGTCCTGCGGGGTGGGGATGTGCTCAGGTTATGGGGGTATATGTTTTCTGGAAACTGAATAATACTGAGCATAACGTTCACGTTAGGAGAATGACTTGGACCTGGTTCAGCTCGAAATTTTCAAGGCTGTCGCCGAGCACGGCAGCATCAGCGTGGCCGCCCAGCATATCCACAGGGTGCCATCGAATCTCACGACCCGAATCAAGCAGCTTGAGCTGGACCTGGGTGTGGACCTGTTTATCCGCGAGAAGAGTCGCCTGCGTTTGTCGCCAGCCGGCTGGAGTTTTCTGGATTACGCTCGACGTATTCTCGACCTGGTTCAGGAGGCGCGCGCCACCGTGGCAGGCGAAGAACCCCAGGGAGCCTTCGCCCTGGGCTCGCTGGAAAGTACTGCAGCGGTACGTATTCCAGAGCTATTGGCCGCCTATAACCAGAAACACGCCAAGGTCGAACTGGACCTGTCCACCGGCCCCTCCGGGACCATGATCGATGGGGTGCTGTCAGGGCGGCTGGCCGCGGCATTTGTCGATGGTCCGGTGTTGCATCCGGCGCTGGAGGGTGTGCCGGCATTCGAAGAGGAAATGGTCCTGATCGCACCGCTCAACCATGAGCCGATTCATCAGGCCAAGGATGTGAATGGCGAAAACATCTATGCCTTTCGCTCCAACTGCTCCTATCGCCATCATTTCGAAAGCTGGTTCGCCAATGGTGCGGCGGTGCCCGGCAAGATTTTCGAAATGGAGTCCTATCACGGCATGCTGGCCTGCGTCAGTGCCGGTGCCGGCCTGGCGCTGATGCCTCGCAGCATGCTCGAAAGCATGCCCGGGTGCACGACGGTCAGCGTCTGGCCGTTGTCGGAGTCGTTCCGCTATCTGCGCACCTGGCTGGTGTGGCGCAGAGGGACGGTGTCGCAGAGCCTGACGATGTTTGTGCGCTTGCTAGAGGAGCGCGGGGTGGTGTTGGTCGAAAAATAGTGGAAAGTTAACGGTCTGCGCTGAAAAACCGGATAATGGCGGCCAAATCGTATAGCTCGTTATTCTGGTAAGCACGCATGGAAATCAAGGTCAACTTTCTCGACAACCTTCGACTTGAGGCCAAGTTCGACGACTTCACGGTGATTGCCGATCAACCCATTCGCTACAAGGGCGATGGTTCGGCACCGGGGCCGTTCGATTACTTCCTGGCTTCGTCGGCGTTGTGCGCGGCGTACTTCGTGAAGTTGTACTGCGAGACTCGCAATATCCCCACCGAAAATATCCGCCTGTCGCAGAACAACATTGTTGATCCGGAAAACCGTTACAACCAGATTTTCAAGATCCAGGTCGAATTGCCGGCGGACATCTCTGCCAAGGATCGCCAGGGGATCTTGCGYTCCATAGACCGTTGTACGGTAAAGAAGGTGGTGCAAACCGGGCCTGAGTTCGTGATTGAAGAGGTCGAAAACCTCGACGCCGATGCCCAGGCGTTGCTGATGCCGCATTCGACTGGCGAAGCGGGCACCTACATTGTGGGCAAGGACCTGCCGCTGGAACAAACCATCGCCAACATGTCGAGCATCCTGGCCGACTTGGGCATGAAGATTGAAATTGCTTCGTGGCGCAATATCGTCCCCAATGTGTGGTCGCTGCACATCCGCGATGCGCACTCACCAATGTGTTTTACCAACGGCAAGGGCGCAACCAAGGAAGGTGCGCTGGCATCGGCACTGGGCGAGTTTATCGAGCGGCTCAACTGCAACTTCTTCTACAACGATCAGTTCTGGGGCGAGGACATCGCCAACGCGGCGTTTGTGCATTACCCGGACGAGCGCTGGTTCAAGCCTGGCCCGAAGGACGAACTGCCGACTGAAATCCTCGACGAGTACTGCCTGAAGGTTTACGACCGGGATGGCGAGTTACGTGGCTCGCATCTGTACGACACCAACTCCGGCAACACCCAGCGTGGTATTTGTTCACTGCCGTTTGTGCGCCAGTCGGACAATGAGGTGGTGTACTTCCCGTCCAACCTGATCGAAAACCTGTTCCTGAGCAATGGCATGAGCGCCGGCAACACACTGGCCGAAGCCCAGGTGCAGTGCCTGTCGGAGATCTTCGAGCGCGCGGTCAAGCGTGAAATCCTCGAAGGTGAAATGGCCTTGCCGGATGTGCCGCAGCAAGTGCTGGCGAAATACCCGGGCATCCTGGCCGGTATCCAGGCCCTGGAAGAGCAGGGCTTCCCGGTGCTGGTGAAGGATGCATCGCTGGGCGGGGAGTTCCCGGTGATGTGCGTGACCTTGATGAACCCGCGTAC
>NZ_JBFUHY010000070.1:0-26196 GCF_056402155.1 Pseudomonas sp. P4_C1 | reverse complement strand
GGGGTCAGGTCCTGGCCCAGGCGCGCGGCTTCTTCGGGGCTGACCTTGGCGTAGGCCAGGCCACTGCCGAGCAGGCCGACGGTCAGCGCGGTGCTCAATAATGTTTGGGTGAATCTGGACATGCTGTGCTCCTCCGATTGGGAAATCAGAACCGGTACTTGAAGTTGAGCGCGACGTTGTCGCGATCGGCCAACGGGCTGTTGTTGGCGTTGCCCACGCCGAACAGCTCGGTTTTCTCCATTTGAATTGGTCGTAGGCCTGGATATCCAGGCTGTCGGTCAGGCTGTACTGGGTGAACAGTTGGCCGACCGGCAGCAGGATTTCCTTGACCTCGACGCCCGGGGTGGTCGCCTTGGTTGCGTCCACCGGGCTCTGGGCCGCGCAAATACCCGGGTAGAACAGACTCTCACCCCAGCTCACCACCTGGTTGCGCAGGCACGCGTTGAGGGAGTGGCCGCTCACGTCCCATGGGCGTAGTAATCGAGCATGCGCAGCGGTCAGGCCGGCCCGACCTGCAGTTCAGGGGTGGGAAGTGAAGCTGGGACGACTATGGAGTCACGCTTGCAATGCAACATCGTCCAACCGGACTAAGCGATATTGGGTTGCTCCTCGATTCCACCCTACGACCCTGGCAATCCGGGCAGGGCGTTGCACCACCTACGGGTGCAATGCCAGGCTAACGCAAGCCCAGCTGTCGCTTGAGCTGCGCCAGGCGCGGATCTCCAGGCGCGGCCTGCTCCAGGCGCCGGAGGTACTGCAACGCCTGTTCGCGCTGGCCGCCCGTACCGTGCTGGTAAATCAGTGCGTAAAGCAGGTCGGGATCTTGCGGGGCTTGCGCCAGACCGGCTTCCAGCGCCGTGCGCGCAGCATCGCGGCGCTGCATTTGTAGCAGGAGCAGCCCCTGGTTGTAGCGAATCCGCGAGTTGTCGGGCAAGGCTACAGCGGCCTGCTCCATCCACTGCAAACCTTCCTCGGCCTTACCGCGCTCGACCAGCAACAGCGCCAGCATGTACGCCAGGTTGCCGCGATCGCTCGCCGGCATTTCTTTGAGTGCCACGCCCTCGCGCAGGACCTGCTCGGCTTCGTCCTGACGCAAGACGCCGTTTGCCAGCGTCACCAGGTTGATCCGCGCCGGCGAGAAGTACGGATCAAGTTTGAGCGCCTGGCGGTACTGCTCCAGCGCTTCCAACTGCAGAGCCTTGCGCTCCAGCAGTACGGCCAGATTGAGGCGGTTGCCGGGCAGATCGGCATTGCCGCGCAGGCGCCGCTCGTAGTCGTCGAGGGCCGCGGTGAAGCCTTCGCGGCGCTCTTTGGGCAGGGCAATCAGGGGAATACCCGCCAGCGCACGTAGCGCCTCGTCGCGCACCGCGCGTTGCGGGTCGTCCAGCAACGGCAGCAGACGCTTGACCCGTTCCACTGGCGCCAGTTCGGTAAAGGCAGGAATCGCGTAGGCACGCACCAACGGGCTCTGGTCTTTGAGCGCCTGAGTCAAGCTCGGCAAGGCCGGCTCGCCCAGCGCCGCCAGTTGTTCGGCAGCGGTGGCGCGGACGATCGCTGGCTTGCCCAGGTCGCCAATCACTGCCGCCAGTTGCGGCAACGCATCGGCGCTACCCTGGCGGGCGCCATGCAGCGTTTCGCCGTAGTGCGGCGGCCGCTGCGGCTTGCCGAACCAGCCTTCGATGGCCTTGGCCGCCCACGCCGGCTCCTTGTCCTTATGGCATGCAGTGCAGGCATCCGGGCTGCTGGTCCTGGCGGTCAGATCCGGGCGCGGCAGGCGCAAGCTATGGTCGCGACGCGGGTCAACGACCATGTAGGTCTGCTCCGGCATATGACAATTGACGCACTGCGCGCCAGCAGAGCCCGCCGCGTGGTGATGGTGCTCGGGACTGTCGTAGTTCTTCGCCTGCAAGCTGGGGAAACGCGCAGGTGGCGCCTGGGTGTGGCACTGCTGACAGAGGCCGTTGCCTTCGATCTTGACCTTGGTGGTGTGCGGATCGTGGCAATCCGTACAGGTCACCCCTGCGGCGTACATTTTGCTCTGGGCGAAAGAGCCATAGACGTACACCTCGCCCTGGATCTGCCCATCGGCATGGTAAAGATCGGGCCGTAGAGTGGCCGGCAACACCGCGTCAAGCAGCGGTTTACCCGGCTGCTGGCCGACGCCCAGGCTCTGCCGGCGGCTGTGACAGTAGGCGCATTGCTCCATTAGCCCCTGGCTGCCGAGCGCCTTGAAGTCCACCGGCAGGCCCACGTCTCTGGCTTCGCTCTCGGGTTTATTCCTGGCTTTTTCGGCCCATTCGACGTGCTTCTGCGCCGGGCCGTGGCACCCCTGGCAGCCGACGTTCGGTTCGTGCCAAGTGGTGGAAAAGCTGTCGGTTTTATCGTCGTAATTCTTCAGCAGGTTGCTCGAATGGCAATCCGCGCACATTGCATTCCAATTCTGGTAGCGCCCGGTCCAGTGCAACGGGTCGTTCGGCGCAAAACGCTGACCTGGGTAAAGCGAGAACCAGCGCTGCCCGCCTTCGGCCTTCGGTCGTGTATCCCAGGCAATGGTCAGGCTCTGCAGGCGGCCACCGGGAAACTCCACCAGGTACTGCTGCAGCGGCTTGTAGCCAAAGGTGTAGCGAATCAGGAAGTCCGCCGGCTTGCCATCCGCGCCTTCGATGTTGACGAAGAACTTCTCGCCGCGGCGGAAAAACTTCGCCTGCACGCCGCCATCCTTGAACCGCGCATCCTTGAAATTGCCCAGCATGTTGGCCGCAGTCGCCTCGCGCATCGCCCAGTCGTGATCGGAATTTTTCCAGTCCCTGGCCTGCTTGGCATGGCAACCGAGGCAGCTGCCGGCGGCGGCATAGCCGGCGGGGTCTTTCGCCAAGTGCGGCGATGCGGCCTCCTGTGCATGCACCGGGAGGTTGAGCAGCAGCAGGGAGCACAGCCCCAGGAACAGGTTCTTGGCGGTCGACAAGCAATGATCCTCGGATTTAAGGCTTTATTTTATTTGGTATTTTATTCGCCGACCGGGCCTGCCGAAACTCGACGGCAGCAGCACCGGGATCGACCCGGGCATAATGCTACGCCTCAACAAGCCTGGGTCGGGATGAGCGCGCAACAGCAGGAGCCGACGAGGCTAATGCCCTGTACGCCCTTGTGACCTACCGCAGTTCGATTGAGACCTCCTCGATCCGGCCTCCTGTAAAGGTGTAGCCGGGCGCGGATTCCTCGGGATAGTCACCTGCGGAGGAGCCGTGGTCGATCCCGACGTCAAAGGTTTCTTCGATCGTGTAGAAGGCCGGCGGGCTTGCGGGCAAATGGTCCTTGCCGATCAATACGCCATCGACCAGCAATTGGATCGCTGCGCCCTTGGCGTAACCGCCGCCGTCGTAGTCGAAATCGAAACGAAGTTCGTGACGGCCAGGTTTGAGTGGCTCAGCCCCGCGGAACGTCACCGTCTTCAGATCGAAAAGGCGGTAAGTGAACATCGGATGTTGTTCGGCGTCGAGATAGAGCGACCATCCGGCACTGTTGCCGCCCACCGTCGCAACCACTCCGTGCGCTTGCGCGCCGACATCGACGATTCCAGTCACACTCCATGAACGGTTGTACGTCTTCGGCAGCGCCGATTCAGGGATGCCGACGGCGCCTTCGTGGAAAGTCATGCGAGTGCGACCTTCGTGGAGCGCGGGAAGTCCTTTGGCGCCCGACATGGCGAGGTCGGCGAGCGGAAGCACCTGGTTACGCCCTGCTTCCTGCATGAACAGGTCCTTCAACACAGCGAGTCGTGCCGGCTCTTGTTGTGCCAGATCATTCCCTTGCGAATAGTCTTTTTTCAGGTCGTACAGCTCCCATTGATCTTCCTCGAACTTCTTCGTTGTGAAGCCACTGATGGTTGACCAGGGGAGCCTGCGATGAAACGCCGATGCAATCCAGCCGTCATGGTAGATTGCGCGGTTCCCGAAGACCTCGAAGTACTGAGTGGTGTGGCGCTCGGGCGCTTTCGCGTCAGCAAAGCTGTAGATCAAGCTCGTCCCATCCATGGGCTTCTGTGCGATGCCATTGACCGTGGTTGGCTCTTTGATATGCGCTGCGTCCAGGATGGTCGGCGCAATATCGTTGACGTGGCTGAACTGGCTGCGCAATCCGCCGCGATCCATGATTCCCTTCGGCCACGTGATCACCATCGGGTTGCGCGTGCCGCCGAGATGCGATGCAACGGTCTTCGTCCATTTGAACGGAGTGTCCATCGCCCACGCCCATCCAGCCGGATAGTGCGCGTGCGTGCCAGGCCCGCCGAGTTTATCCAGCTGCGCGAGTTTGGTCGCGTCGCTTTCCGGCAATCCTTGTATGGGGCCGAAATAGTTCGCGCTGCCGAGCAAACCACCTTCGGTGCTCGCTCCATTGTCGCCGACGATGTAGATGAACATCGTGTTGTCGAACTGGCCGTTGGCCTTGAGTGCATCGATCAACTTGCCGACCTGGACGTCGGTATGTTCCAGGAAACCGGCATAAACCTCCATCAATCGCGAGGCGATGCGCTTCTGATCCGGGGTCAGCGTGTCCCATGCTGGCATCCGTGGGTCTCGTGACGTGAGTACGGTGTCAGCCGGGATGATGCCAAGCTTTTTCTGCCGGGCGAAGGTCTCCTCGCGCAGCTTGTCCCACCCCTGGTCAAACTGGCCACGATACTTTTCGATCCATTCCTTCGGTGCCTGCAGCGGAGCATGAGTCGCGCCCGGCGCGAAGTACAGGAACACCGGCTTGTTCGGCGTGACCGAGTGCTGTACGCGCAACCATTCGATCGCGTGGTTGGCGAGATCTTCGGTCAGGTGATAGTTGCTGCCTGGCGGCCGCATGATCGGCGTCGTACCGTCGTAAAGCGACGGATCGTATTGATCGGTTTCTCCGCCCATGAAGCCGTAGAAACGTTCGAAACCCTCACCAGTCGGCCATCGGTCGAAGGGGCCGCTCGGCGAAACTTCCCAGTCGGGCGTCTGATGCCATTTACCAAAGGCGGCAGTGTTGTAGCCATTCTGGCGCAGGATTTCGGCTATGGTCGCAGCGTCCTTGGTGTGGAAGCCGCTGTAACCCGGGCGATCGTCAGGCACATTCTCTACCGTGCCGATCCCGACCGCATGCGGGTTGCGACCGGTCAGTAGTGACGCGCGCGTCGGTGAGCAAATCGAGGTGGTATGAAAACTGTTGTAACGCAGCCCTTCATGCGCCAGTGTGTCGAGCACCGGTGTCTGGCCGGGCCCGCCAAAAGTTGACGATGCGCCGAAGCCAACATCGTCGAGCATCACGATCACCACATTGGGCGCACCTTTTGGTGCACTTACCTGGTACTCGGGGTGAGGCGCAGGCTTCGTTTCCTGTGCGCAAACGGACGCTGCGCAGAGCCCGAGACACAGGGCGAGCCACTGACGGTAACAACGCATCGAGCATCTCCATAATTATTCTTGTGATAAGAACGAGCGCCGGTCGCACTACGTCTTACCTGATCAGGGCTTGATACCGCCCAGGGTCTCCCGCGCCTTCTCCTGCCACTCACCAGGCGTCGTCATTCTGCCATCAATCACCTTGATCACGGCATGGCCTTGCCACAGCTGACAGGCATCGGCTTTGCTGTTCGGCGGTCGGCGTTGGTGGCGCGACCGGGTTGGCACGCACGATGCCGTCGGCGCCGCGCCGGGAGGTGAAGTTGACCCTGTCCCTGGTGTCGATCGGGGCGTAGCTGACACCGCTGCTACCCGGCAAACCGAGGACGTTCAGTTTTCCGTTGGATGCTGCGCCTGACGTTACCGCCTTCTGAATGACCTTCACGGCAAATGCGCCAGTGTGCATTTTGTTCATGAAGGTCTCCGAGAAGGCGCGCCCCGGCCGAACGCGTCGGCCGGGGCGGCGAGGTTTAGCGGGTGCCGAGCTTGCGCAGGTTGCCGGCGGTGAATTCTTCGTCGACGAAATTGCTGGCATTGAGCTTGGCAGGCTTTTGATCGACCAGCATGCGGTCAACCAGGTAGGAGCCTGCGATCAGGTCGTGGTAGATGCCCAGACGGGAGTGGAAACGCTCGATGTGATAGGCGTAGATCGAGGTTTGCATGTTGGTGCGCCACAGTTGCCCACGGCTGTCGTAGTTGTCTGCCAGGGCGGCCTGCCAGCTGTCCTCGTCCAGGTAGAGCACACGCTTGGCATAGAGGTGCCGTGCGTTTGGCTTGAGCGTGGCCTGCACGATCCACACGCGGTGTTTCTCGTAGCGCATGATATCCGGGTTGATGTGACCGGTGGTGGACAGGATCTGTTCGATGTTTACGTCAGGCTGGTCGATCTTGTAGTTGTTGTACGGAATGTAGATCTCTTTTTTACCGACGATGGACCAGTTGTAGCGATCCGGGGCGCCGTTGAACAAGCGATCTTCATCATAGACCCGGAAGCCGCCCGCACCGCTAGGCGAGTCGTAGCCGACGGTCGGCGCGCGGCGCACGCGGCGTTGCCCCGGGGAGTATTGCCAGGCTTGCCGAGGTTCGGCGGTGGCATTGATGAACTCGTGACCGACGACGATCTCACCCTTCTTGCGCACGGGTTCCAGGGTGGTGAGCAAAAAGTGCGTGAGGATGCCACCGGATGTGTCCAGGGTCTTTTTGGGGTCGGCCCACACCGAAAAGATCTTGTAGTCGACCTTCTCCATCACCCGATTTTTGTCGGGATAGATCACTGCCTGTTGGTAGACGGCCTCTTCGGTGAAGGACCGCCCTGACATGGTGTGGTTGAGGATCAGTTCGTTGCCGTTTTTCGGAATCGGGAAAGGCGAGGCACCGAAGGCATTGCTGGTGTCGTTGCCGTCGTTTGAGAGCTCCGCGTTCAGGGCGTTTTTCTTGATGTCGTCTTCGGTGAGCTGATCGACACGGAAGTCGCGATGGCTCGGGTACACCGGCATCTTGAAAGWRTCCGGGTARCGCTTGARCAACGCTTTCTGGCCATCGGTSAGGTTGKYGGCGTACTTGTCCACGTTCTTCGAATCGATCACGA
This sequence comes from Pseudomonas sp. P4_C1, assembly GCF_056402155.1. Classification (NCBI taxonomy): domain Bacteria; kingdom Pseudomonadati; phylum Pseudomonadota; class Gammaproteobacteria; order Pseudomonadales; family Pseudomonadaceae; genus Pseudomonas; species Pseudomonas sp. P4_C1. The sequence goes on along the minus strand of NZ_JBFUHY010000070.1, from coordinate 19,176 downwards.
ACAGTGGCTTTTCCGCGGCGTACGGGTCCGGATACGGRGTGCCGGGGCCGGCGTACTTGAGACCTGGTGGCAGACCTCGCCATTTGCCGGACCAGGCCGGGATGCTGCCATCGGCGTTGCCGGCTTTTTCGGCGCCCATCGGGGTCAGGTCCTGGCCCAGGCGCGCGGCTTCTTCGGGGCTGACCTTGGCGTAGGCCAGGCCACTGCCGAGCAGGCCGACGGTCAGCGCGGTGCTCAATAATGTTTGGGTGAATCTGGACATGCTGTGCTCCTCCGATTGGGAAATCAGAACCGGTACTTGAAGTTGAGCGCGACGTTGTCGCGATCGGCCAACGGGCTGTTGTTGGCGTTGCCGAGGTAGGCGTTGTAGCGGGCCTCGACGGTGAAGTTGCCCAGGTAGCGCCACGAACTGCCGATGCTGGCGCGGTTATCGTTCTGGCCGGCGTTGATCGAGCCGACCATCGAGCTGTCGCCGTGGGCGGCGGCGCTGAAGGTGACAGGCACCGACATGTCCCATCCGCTGAACACGTTGTTGTAGTCAAAGTTCGCCTGCACCGTGTAGCCCCAGGCATCGCGGTCATTGACCAGGCTGTCGGTGCCCGGCAGCGCGAAGCCAGGGGCCAGGGTCACTGGCTGCGACTTGTCGTTGCTGACCACGGTGTTGTAGACCAGCTCGCCGGTCAGGCTGGTGTTGTCGGCGAAGGACGTCGGGCCGAGCACGTAGATCATCGACGTTTGCGCTTGTATGGTCTTGCCACGCACGGGGCTGGAGAAACCGTTGTCGACCATCACCGGCGTACCGTCGCGGTAGCTGACTTCACCGGCCCAGCTGATGTCGCCCAGCACCGTGGCGAAACTCGCGCCGAACAGGTCGATGTTGTCGAAGTAGCGCACCTGATAGCGGCCCAGGGTCGATGCGAAGTCCAGCGACGGGGTCTTGTCGTGATAACGCGCGTAGTAGATGCCGAACTCGGTGTTTTTCAGCGACTCGGCGGCATAGGTGAAGGCCAGACCGTACTGGCCGCTGTCGCTTGGCTTGTCGTCCTTCAGACGGGTGACAAAACCGGAGGCGTCGTTGAAGCCGCCCTCGTCGATGAAGTCGGTGGTGGAGAAGTAGCTACCCACGCCGAACAGCTCGGTCTTTTCCCACTTGTATTGGTAGTAGGCCTGGACTCCCAGGCTTTCGGTCAGGGCGAACTGGGTGAACAGTTGGCCGACCGGCAGCAGGATTTCCTTGACCTCGACGCCGGGGGTGGTCGCCTTGGTCGCGTCCACCGGGCTCTGGGCCGCGGAAATACCCGGATAGAACAGGCTCTCACCCCAGCTCACCACCTGGTTACCCACGCGCGCGTTGAGGGCGTGGCCGCTCACGTCCCAGGTGCCATAGGCGTAGTAATCGAGCATGCGCAATTCATTGCGGTGCTGGTCGATGGTGTCCTGGGAGAAGCGGTCAGGCTGGCTGCAATGGCCGCCGGCAAAGCAGTTCGAGGTGCCGGTGGTGTTGTCGTTGTCCTGATCGTAGACGTTGTCGTAGAAACCGGTCGCCCGGACGAACACACCGTAGTCGTCCTGCCACTTGATGTTGGCTTCGGTGAGAAAGCCGCTGCGGTTGTTGATCAGGCTGCCTTTGTCGAACGCGTTGTCGCCGTCGTTGCCGTTGGCATTGGCGGTCAGTTTGTGATCGCGAGACTCGGTCCGCCAGGCGAGGCTGTACGTCAGTGTGGTGTCCCAGTCGATGCTCAAGTCTTCGCTCGGCTGAAAGCTCATGGCATTAACGTGAGCGCTTAGTCCGCCAGCCAGCATCAATAGAACAAGCTGTGTGCGAGGGTGCTGTGTTGGTGGGGCGATTATTGTTTTTATCATGTCGTCCTCATGGCCCAGGTCAGACCTGCCCGACCTGCATTTCTGGGGGGTGATTGGTACTGTGGGCGACTATGGAGTCACGACTTGTGCGCAACATCGTCCAAGCGGACTAAGCGATTTGTACGGGGCGGCCGCAGGTCTGGCCTTAGTCTTATCGGACGATGAACACCCGGCGCTTGCGGCGAACAATCCCGAGACCGACTGCACCGGGCGAAGATCCGGCGGTGGCGGTTTCTGCCTGATGGGCGCTGAACAAGGGTGATCGCATGAACGCTGCCGGGATCAAATGGGACGAGTGCTGTGATGTGTTGGTGATTGGCTCGGGAGCCGGGGGCATGACCGCTGCGCTGCGCGCCCACGACCTGGGCCTGAATGCGTTGCTGATCGAAAAGAGCGGCGAGTACGGCGGCACCTCGGCGGTGTCCGGCGGCGGCATCTGGATCCCCAATAACCACCGGATCAATGCGATCGGCGGTAGTGATTCGGCGGCCGAAGCGATTGCCTACATCCGCGCCGTGACCCATGGCGAGATCGACGACGGGCGCATCGAAGCCTATGTCGAGCACGGCCGGGAGATGGTCGAGTACCTGGAACAACACACCCGCGTGCGCTTCGAGGCGCAACCGCGTTACGCCGATTACTATCCGGAAGTCGAGGGCGGTAAACCGGGCTATCGCTCGATGGATCCGCAACCGTTCGATGCCGCCGAGCTCGGTGAAGAATTCCTGCGTATGCGTGCGCCGTCCCCCGGCACCCTGATGATGGGGCGCATGGCGATGACCATGAAAGAAGCGCAGGTGCTGCTGTGCCGTGGCCCAGGCTGGTTGCGCCTGACCCTGCGGGTGATGTGGCGCTACTGGCGGGATCGCGAGGGGCGGCGCTTGTCCCGCCGCGACCGTTTTCTGACCCTGGGCAATGCCTTGATCGGTGCCTTGCGCTGTTCGTTGCAGGATCGCGGCAAGTCGCTGTGGCTCAACTGTGCGCTGGAAGAGCTGCTGCTGATCGGCGAGCGGGTCGGCGGGGCGCGGGTCAATCGCAACGGTCAGTTGCTCAACGTCAAGGCACGTTACGGGGTGATCATCGCCGCTGGGGGCTTCGAGCGTAATCAGGCGATGCGTGAGCAGTACCTGCCACAGCCGTCCCAGGCGAACTGGAGTGCCACGCCGCCGAACAATACCGGCGACGGCATTCGCGCCGGCCAGGCCCTTGGCGCGCGGACCGCGTTGATGGAGCACAGCTGGTGGGCGCCGACCACTTACGTCAAGGGCGAAGAAAAACAGCGTGCGCTGTTCGTTGAACGCACCTTGCCGGGGTGCGTGATGGTCAACGCGGCGGGGGAGCGTTTCGTCAACGAAGCCGCGCCCTACACCGATATTGTTTACGCGATGTACGCCAACAACCGCGAAGGCGCCGTGAGCGTGCCGTGCTGGATGGTGTTCGACGCCGAGTTCCGCCGCAAATACCCGTGCGGGGCCTTGCTGCCGGGCTATGCCCAGCGCGATTGGCAATTGCCCGAGCATCTGCGTGATTACTTCCACAAGGCATCGAGTCTGGAAGAACTGGCGACGAAAATCGGCGTCGATTCTGGCGGGCTGGTGCGCACCGTGCAGCGCTTCAACGGCATGGCCGTGCAGGGCGTCGACGAGGATTTCCACAAGGGTGAGTCGCTGTTCGATCGCTACTACGGCGACCCGAACGTGCAACCCAATCCGTGCCTGGCGCCGTTGCTCAAGGGTCCGTTCTACGCCGTGCGCATCGACGCCGGCGACATCGGCACCAAGGGTGGCCTGCTGACCGACGTACACGCCCGCGTGCTGCACGAAGACGGAGAACCGATCAACGGCTTGTACGCCATCGGCAACAGCGCCGCCTCGATGATGGGCCGCACCTATCCGGGCGCCGGTTCGACCATCGGCCCGGCCATGACCTTCGGTTACCTGGCGGCCAATCACATCAAGCGCCAGAGCGAAACCGCGTCGGCGAAAGCCTTGTTCGGGAGTGTCGAATGAACAGTCAGCGTCCACAGATTGCCGTTGTGACCGGCGCCAGTCGCGGAGTGGGTCAGGGCATTGCCCTGGCCCTCGGGGCGGCGGGCATGACGGTGTATGTCACCGGTCGCGCCCCGGCGCAGGGCGGGTCGAACTTGTACGGACATGCCTTGAGCGGTTCGCTGGAGGACACCGCTGCGGCAATCACCGCTGCCGGTGGGCGCGGTATCGCGGTGGTCTGTGATCACGCCGATGACGCGCAGGTTCAGGCGCTGTTTACCCGAGTAGAAGCAGAGTGCGGGCATCTGGATTTGCTGGTCAACAACGCCGCGTTCATCCATGACCGGTTGATCGAGCCAGGGCCGTTCTGGGCCAAACCGCTGGAGCTGGTGCGCATTCTCGACGTCGGCCTGCGCTCGGCCTACATTGCCAGCTACTATGCGGCACCGCTGTTGCTGAAAAGTACTCAAGGCCTGATTTGCTTCACGTCGTCGTTCGGTGCCGGCTGCTACATGCATGGCCCGGCGTATGGCGCGCAAAAGGCCGGGGTCGATAAGCTGGCGGCGGACATGGCGATTGATTTCGAAGGGCAGGGTGTAGCGGCGTTGTCGCTGTGGCTCGGCCCGCAACTGACCGAACGCACCAGGATTGCCGGTGAGCAGCATGGCGAGCAGTACCAGGCGTTTCTGGCTCACGCCGAAACCCCACAGTTCAACGGGCGGGTGATTCATGCCTTGCTCAATGATCCACAGTTGATGGCGTTGTCCGGGCAGACCCTGATCACCGCCGAAATCGCCCCTGGTTATGGCATCAGCGAAGCCGAAGGCCGCCAGCCGCCGTCCCACCGCACCATGCTCGGCGACCCGCGTCAACAGCATCCGGCGCGGGTGGTTTAATTCAGAGTCAGTACGACATACACAAAACCCTGTGGGAGCGTGCTCGCGATGACGGCAGAACATTCAACATCTATGTTGACTGACCTGACGCTATCGCGAGCAAGCTCGCTCCCACAGTTGAACTGTGTCGGACACGAAATCTGTGTGTACCCTCGAACATTGTGGGAGCGAGCTTGGTCCGGGCGGCGTTCCGACGATGAGGCCGGCACATCCAGCATTGATGTTGGCTGACACTCCGCTTTCGCGAGCAGGCTCGCTCCCACAGTTGAACTGTGTCGGACACGAAATCTGTGTGTACCCTCGAACATTGTGGGAGCGAGCTTGGTCCGGGCGGCGTTCCGACGATGAGGCCGGCACATCCAGCATTGATGTTGGCTGACACTCCGCTATCGCGAGCAAGCTCGCTCCCACGTGGATTGCGTTTAACTGACGGGCTGCAGCGCCCACTCGCGCAACACATTCTTGGTCACTTTGCCCGCCGCATTGATCGGCATGCTCTGCAGCACCCGCACCCGGCGTGGAACCTTGTAGTTGGCCATCTGCTCACGGCACCAGGCGAGGAACTGCGCCTGCTCGATTTCCATCCCGGGCGCGGGCAACAGGAATGCCATCGCCACCTCACCCATGCGCTCATCGGGAATGCCGATCACCGCTGCCTGGGCCACGCCGGGATAGGTCAGCAAACACTGCTCGATCTCCGCCGGATACACGTTGAAGCCGCCGGTGATGAACATGTCCTTGAGGCGGTCGGTGATGCGCAGGTAACCCTGTTCGTCGAGCATGCCGATGTCGCCGGTGTGCAGCCAGCCGTCGGCATCGAGTATTTCCTGGCTGGCTTCAGGATTGTTGAGATAGCCCTGCATCAGGTTGTAGCCGCGAATCTGCACTTCACCGGGAATGTTCGCCGGCTGGCTGCGACCGTTGTCGCCGACACAGCGCACTTGCACCCCCGGCATCGCCCGGCCACTGGTATTGGCGACCGTCTCCGCAGAATCACCGGAGCGGCAGATCGTGGCGAAACCGCAGACCTCCGTCAGGCCATACGCGGTGACGATGGTGGCGAAGCCGAGTTCGTCGCGCATGCGGTGGATCATCTCCACGGGGATTGCCGCTGCCCCGGTCACCGCCACGCGCAAGGAGCTCAGGTCGAATGCGTTGCGTTGCGGATGGGCCAGCAACGATTGGTACAGCGTCGGTGGCCCGGGCAACACGCTGATTCGCTCGCGCTGCACGCATTCGAGCACGGCCTGCACGTCGAACACCTGCTGCGGTAGCAGGGTGCAACCACGCATCAATGCGGCCAGCCAGCCGGCCTTGTAGCCGAAGGAGTGGAAGAACGGATTGACGATCAGGTAGCGATCGCTCTCGCGCAAACCGACGATATCGCTCCAGTCGCGCACGATTCGCAGGTTCTGGCCGTGGCTGGTCATCACGCCTTTGGGTTTGCCGGTGGTGCCCGAGGTAAACAGCACGTCGGACAAGGCCTGCGGGCCAACGCTCTGTTCGCGGGTGCGCAAGGCCAGGTGTGGCACGTCGGCCCCCAGGTCCATAAACCGCTCCCAAGCCAGGGTGCCCGCATTGGCGCCGCGCAGGCTGACGATGTGGCGCAGCTCAGGCAGGTCTTCCGACGCCAGCATGCCGGGGTAGTCCGCGCCGAGGAATTCGCCAATGGCAAACAGCACGCAGGTGCCGCTTTCGCGCAGGATGTAGCCGGCCTCGCTGCCCTTCATCCGGGTATTGAGCGGCACCAGGGCGGCACCGACGCTTTGCAGGGCGCCGGCGGCGACGATCCATTCCCACACGTTGGGTGCCCAGATCGCCACGCGGTCCCCGACCTGTACGTCGAGGGCCAGCAGTGCGCGGGCAGCCTGGCGGCGCAACTGGTCGAGTTGTCGGTAGCTGATGCTGTGGCCCGCGTCCTCGATGGCCGGGCGGTCGCCGTAGGCCTGGGCAGCGTTGGCGAACAGTTGAGCGATGGTCAGTGCGGTGGCGACAGGCGGCATGGGGCCTCCCCGGTTAGAAGACAGTTGCGAAAAAGGGAGTAGGCCGGGCAGGGCGCCCGGCCGGATTGCGAATTACTGGGCGGGCGGGGCGAAGCGGCGACCGGCGGAGAAACCACCGTCCACGGCGATCATCTGGCCGCTGACAAAGGACGCTTCGTCCGAGGCCAGGAACAGCGCGACGTTGGCCACTTCCTCCGGCTGCCCGGAGCGGCTGAGCATGTGCTGCGAGGCGAAGAAGGCGTGGAACGCGTCATTGTCACGGACCATGCTGGTCATCGGCGTTTCGATCAGGCCCGGGCACAGACCGTTGACGCGCACATTGGCGTGGCCGTAGTCGATCGCCATCGAGCGGGTCAGCTGGTTAATGCCGCCCTTGGACACGTTGTAGGCGACATTGCCGTCGCAGCCTTGCAGACCGAAGATCGAACCGACGTTGATGATCGAACCGCCGCGCTGCTCAACCATCGACGCCAGCGCGTACTTGCTGGTGAGCATGCTGCCGGTGAGGTTGATGTCCATCACCCGTTGCCAGTTGGCAGTGGTGGTCTGGGTCACGCTGCCCTGGTCGGCGACGCCGGCGGCGTTGACCAGTACGTCGATGCGCCCGAAGCGGCTGATGACTTCTTGCATGACCTGCTGCACCTGCGCTTCGTCGCGCACGTCCAGGGTCATGAACAGGCCGGGAAAGTCTGCCGGAGCGCTGCCGATGTCCAGCCCGATCACTTGCGCGCCTTCGGCAGCGAAACGGCGCACGCAGGCCAGACCGATACCCGAAGCGCCACCGGTGACCACCGCGACCTTATTCTGCAAACGAGTCATAACTGAACCTCTTTTGTTGTTGTGGGCTAATGCTGTGGCCGAGTCTAACTGCAGACCGGGGCCGAGTGATCGTCCGTTGAGACTAAGCAATAGATCCCCCATCCGGCACATTTCAACTGTAGGAGCGAGCCTGCTCGCGAAAAACGTCCGGKSACCGCGTTCATTCAGAMAGSSCGCGTYATCGTTGACGTCCATCGTCGGAACGCCGCCCGGAGCCGGCTCGCTCCTACAGGGGGATGTGTATCTTCAATCCGGGAATTTCAGGCGCACCTTCGCCCCGGTCGGTCGGCTCTGGCAGGCCAGTGTCCAGCCGTCGACCAGTTCCTTGGGTGTCAGCACGTCGTTGCGTGCCAACTGAACCTCGCCTTCCCTGACCACGCACATGCACGCGCCGCAGAAACCTTCTTCACAGGACGACGGCACATCCAGGCCGGCGGCCTTGCAACTTTGCAGCAGGGTGTCGCCGGGCTGGCAGGCGATTTCGTGTTGCTGTCCATCGAGCTCGACGATCAGCGCCTCGCACTGCGACCCCATCGCTGCCTCGCGGGCGAGGGCTTCTTCGGCCAGCAGTTCATCGGGGTCCGGCGGCGAGACGAAACGTTCGACATGGATCCGCTCGGCCGCTTCGCCCAGTGCCAGCAGCGTGCGCTCCACGGTGTCCATGAACGGACCCGGCCCGCAGATGAAGTAGTCGCCACCGGCCGATCCGCGCAGCAGATGACGGACCTGATGGTCCGTCAGAAAACCTTGCACCGAATCGAGGACGTGCACCACGTGCAGTTGATCAGGATGCGCCTTGATCAACCGGCACAGCTCGTCCTTGAATATCACCGACGCTTCATCGCGGTTGGCGTAGATCAACTTGATCGGCCGCCGGCTGCTGTGCAGCACCGACTTGAGAATGGAAAATACCGGGGTGATGCCCGAGCCGCCACCGAACAATACCAACGGTCTGTCGGTGTCAGCCGAGTGCTGCGGGTCCAGGCAGAAATGCCCGGCCGGTGGCAGCACTTCCAGCCAGTCGCCGACCTGCACTTCGTTCATCCAGTTCGACACCCGGCCACCGTCGACCCGTTTCACCGTGACCTTGGGCAGCGCGTCCGCGAGGGGCGAGCTGGCCATGGAATAGCAGCGGGTCAACAGTTTGCCGGCGAAGGGCACGCGAAAACTCAGGAACTGGCCCGGTTTGTAGCGAAAGCGCTCACGCAGGTCTGGCGGTATGTCCAGCACCAGCGAGCGCGCGTCAGCGGTCTCGTCGATCACCGCGCACACTTGCAATGAGACACTTCCCGTCGTGTGTTCGGCCGGGGTCAGGTTCTGTTGTTGCGTGCCCATGTTCACCTCGACCTCAGAGCCCGCTGATCAACTGGGCATTGTCGACGCGGATCTCGGCACCGTTGACGAACCGCGACTCGTCGGCGGCGAGGAACAGCACCACGTTGGCAATGTCCCGTGGCGCGGCCATGCGGTTCATCGGGTCCTGGTCCAGGGCTTCCTGCGGGATCGGCTGACCACCGGCCAGGGCCTGGGTCATCGGCGTGTTCACGCCATCCGGGTGCACGCTGTTGCAGCGGATGCGGTAGCCCTGCTGCTTGCAGTGCAGGGCAATGGAACGGGTCATCGCCGCCACCGCGCCTTTGGATGCCGAGTAGGCGCAGAACATCGGCATCGCGCCCAACGCGGCCACCGACGACATGTTGATGATCGAACCGCCACCGGTTTCCTTCATCGCCTGGATCGCGTACTTGCAGCCGAGGAAGTAGCCGTCGCCGTTGATCTTCTGCACCTTCTGCCACAGTTCCAGGGTGGTGTCTTCGATGCTGCCCAGGGCCAGGATCGCGGCGTTGTTGACCAGCACGTCGAGACGGCCGAAGTGTTCAACAGTAGTTTTCACCACGTTCTGCCAATCGCTTTCGCTGGCGATGTCGTGGCGGATGAACAGCGCGTTGGCGCCGATTTCTGCAGCCACCTGGCGACCGGCTTCTTCGTTGAGGTCGCTCAGTACCACTTTGGCGCCTTCACGGGCCAGCAGCAGGGCGTCTTCGCGACCGATGCCGCTGGCGGCGCCGGTGATGATGCAGACTTTGCCTTCTACACGTTGCATTGTTGTTCTCCTGATCGTGCGGTTTGAAGTGCGAATTGGTCGGCCACGTGGGCGGCAGCCCGGCGACCGGAATAAATGCAGTCGGCCAGGGACAGGCCGGAGACATACAGGTTGGAGGCGACCCCGACCGCATTGCGGCCGGCGCTGTAGAGACCGTTTATTGGCTGGCCGGCGTGGTCCAGCACACGTCCGCTGTCCTCGCAGACCTTCAGCCCGCCCAGAGTGATGACCGGGCAGGGGAAAAGTTTGCTGTCAAAGGACAGGTCGAGGGCGTACCACGGGCCCTGGTCGAGGTCGGCGAGCATCGCGGCGGATTTGCCGAACTCGTCGGCGACTTCACCGCGTGCCGCACGGGAATAGTGTTCGACACTCTGGCGCAGCAGTTCCGGCGGCAGCTTGCAGCGTTTGGCCAGGCCGGCCAGGCTGGTGCTGCGTTTGGCATTGAACAGCAGGTTGAGCAACACCGGCAGGCGCTGGAAATTCCACACCTTGCCGGGGCCGACCTGACTGAGTGCTTCTCGAACCAGCGCCCGATTGAGAATCAGAATGGCGCGGCCGTCCTGTTCTTCGACCATGGCGTGGCCGAGGGTCGCGCCGTAGATTTCTTCGTTGGCGTAACGTTGTCCGCGAGCATTGACGATCAGCCCGCGGGCCCAGGCCAGTGGCGGGTTGATGAAGCGCCAGGCGCTGACCTTGTCCATCCGCGCCACGCTGCCACCGGCGCTCTGGCCCAGGGCGATGCCGCTGCCATTGCACCCGGTGGCGCCCAGCGGCAGACCGGCCAGGTACTGCGGCGCGTGTTGGCGCACCAGATCGCGATTGAAGATAAAGCCGCCGCTGCTCATTAGCACCGCCTGTTCGGCGCGAATCAACTGGCGAATGGCGCTGGTCTGTTCGATGTGACGCTGACGGGCGCGCAAGCGGTCGGCCAACGCCGGAGCGTACATATGAATGGCAGCGGCCCAGCGCGACAGACGCGCATGTTGTTTGGCGGCGCGGCTACCCGACGGCAACTGCCAGGCTTCGACGCCGATGACCTTGTCGTCGAGGTTGAGTACCAGACGCCGCACTTCGCACTGGCTGCGCAGGCGTGCACCGTGTCGCAAGGCGCTGGCCTTGAGTGGAGCGAACAGACTGGCACCGGACATGCCCGGGCCTTTGGTGCGGTGGCCACGGGGTGCAGGTTTTGCGCAGGCGGCATAGGCCGCAACAGCTTCGTTGCCGGAGTAATAGAGATAGTACTGGTCGCTCGGGTACGAGGTCTTGTGCGGCGGCACGCTGGCTTCGAACGCCGCGCCTTGGCGCTCCAGCCAGGCCAGTTGCTCGCGGCTGCCTTCGCAGAAATCCCGTAACGTCTCGGCGCTGACGGCGTCGCCGACTTCCTGACGCAGGTAATTGAACATGGCTTCGCTGGTGTCTTCATAGCCAGCCTGACACTGGTACGGCGTACCACCGCCGGCATATACCACGCCACCGCTCAGCGCCGTGGCGCCGCCGCCTTCGAAGCGATCCAGTGCGAGCACCGACAGGCCGCGAGCGCTGGCTTCGATGGCGGCACAGGCGCCGGCACCGCCAAACCCGACGATCAGCAAGTCGCAACGGTCATCCCATGGCAACTGGTCGGCGCTGTTCACTCGCAACGCCGTCAACCGGTTCAGGCTGTCCATGTTCGGGCCTCAGCCAGCAGCAGCGAGAGAAGGTGTTGGTTTGGCGGTGGTGGTGTAGCTGCCGTCGAGGTAGACCAGCGGGGTGATGGCGTCAGTGGTGTGGATCTGCAGGATGCGCCCGATGAACACGGTGTGGGTGCCATAGCTGAAGTGGCCGTCCTGGCGGCAGAGGATCGCCGACTGTGCGTCACCCAGGTAAGGAATTCCGCCGGGGCTGGTCAGCCAGTTGCCACGGTCGAAGCGTGCCTCGCCCTTGATCGCGCCGCTGCACAGGTTGGCCAGGTCTTGCTGTTCGACGCCGAGGATGTTGACGCAGAAGTCGGCACCGGTCGCCAGTGCGGCGTGGGGCGAGGCGGTCTTGTTGACGCAGATCAGCAGCGATGGCGGTTCGGTGCTCAGGGAGTCGACCGCGGTGGCGGCCATGGCGAACCGCTCGGAGCCGTTGCTGGTGCTGATAATGGTGACTGACTTGGCCAGGCGGCGCATGGCCTGGAGCATGTCGGCTTTGAGGTTGGCGTCGTTCATCGCACTGGGCCTTTTTTTGTTGGGGGTGGAGTGCGATGGATTCTTGCGCTGACGTCTAGCGCAAACATCGTCCGAGGGGACTAGGCATCAGGCCATTTCAATGTTGAATGTGCCGGCCTCATCGCGAGCAAGCTCGCTCCCACAGTTATCTGGGGCGCTCACAGGAATCGACCACACCTGATAACCCTGTGGGAGCGGGCTTGCCCTAATGCCAGTCAGTTAAGGCGCAAAACCTGTGGGAGCGAGCTTGCTCGCGATAGCGGACTGTCAGGCAATGCAGGTGTTGGCTATGCGATCGTCATCGTCGGAACGCCGCCCGGAGCAAGCTCGCTCCCACAGGAGTTGCGGTGTTCGAAGCGTTAACTGATCGGCATTAGGGCTTGCCCGCGAAGGCGGCCTTATAGACAACATCACTTTCACAGGCTCAATAAAAAACCCGGAAGCTTCCACTGTCCGGGTTTTTTATTGATCAACAACAATCAGCGGTTAAACCGCTCCACCAACGAATACTGGGTATTGGCAGTCTTGGTCAGCTCTTCACTCAGCAACGCCGAGTTCTGCGCCTGTTCCGAGGTCCGGTCCGCCAGTTCCGAAATGTTGCTGATGTTGCGGCTGATTTCTTCGGCCACGGCACTTTGCTCTTCGGTCGCGGCAGCGATCTGGGTGGTCATGTCGGTGATGTTGGCCACCGCTTCGCTGATCCCCACCAGCGCCTGGTCCGCTTCCAGTACCCGCGCCACGCCTTCTTCCGCCTGACGATGTCCGGCTTCCATGGTCTGTACGGCGGTACCGGCGGTTTGCTGGAGCTTGGCGATCAGCGCATGAATCTGCCCGGTGGACTCGCTGGTGCGTTGCGCCAGCTGACGGACTTCGTCGGCCACCACCGCAAAACCGCGACCCATTTCGCCGGCACGGGCCGCTTCGATGGCGGCGTTCAGGGCCAGCAGGTTGGTCTGGTCGGCGATGCCTTTGATCACGTCGACCACGCCACCGATTTCGTTGCTGTCCTTGGCCAGTTGGGTCACGGTCACGCCGGTTTCACCGACCACCGCCGACAGGCGCTGGATGGCTTCGCGGGTCTCCCCGGCGATGTCACGACCGCGACCGGTCAGGCGATTGGCTTCCTGGGTGGCATCGGCGGTGCGTTGTACGTGGCTGGCGACTTCCTGGGTGGTAGCGGCCATCTGGTTGACCGCGGTGGCCACTTGCTCGGTCTCGACGCGCTGGCGTTCCAGGCCGCTGGAGCTGTTGTGCGCCAGGGCATCGGATTGCCTGGCCTGATCGGTCAGGTGTTCGGCCGTGTCCTGCAGGCGGGTCAGGCAGGTTTTCAGGCGTGCCTCCTGACTGAGGATGGACATTTCCAGACGCGCCTGGGCGCCGCGACTGTCGGTGTACATCTGCGCGATCAATGGATCGGAGGTGGTCTGCTCAGCCAGGCGCAGCAAGCGCTTGAGGCCACGCTGCTGCCACTGAAGGCCCATCAGGCCCAGCGGCACCGAGAGCCCTGCTGCCAGGGCAAACCCCCAATGGGAGTTCAGCGATGCACCAATCATGAAGCTCAATTGGCTGACCAGAATGAACGGCAGCCAGTCCTGCAGGATCGGCAACCATTTATCCGAGGAGGGAACGGCCGACTTGCCCTGGTTGATGCGTAGGTAGAGCGCTTCGGCGCGGCGGATCTGTTCGGCAGTGGGCTTGACCCGCACCGACTCGTAACCGATCACCTGATTGCCTTCGAAGATCGGTGTCACATAGGCGTTCACCCAGTAATGATCACCGCTCTTGCAGCGATTCTTGACAATGCCCATCCATGGCAAGCCTTGTTTCAGTGTGCCCCACATGTGCGCGAACACCGCGGCCGGGACGTCGGGGTGACGGACCAGGTTGTGCGGTGCACGGATCAGCTCCTCCCGGGAAAACCCGCTGATTTCGACGAAGGCGTCGTTGCAGTAGGTGATCATGCCCTTGGCATCGGTGGTGGAAATCAACCGTTGCTGAGCCGGGAAGGTCCGCTCGCGCTGTGTAATTGGCTGGTTGTTACGCATGGCTTTTTCAATCCGCAAGGCTTTCAAGAGTTGTCGGCTGCGTCGCGGATTTATTGAATGTTTTTTAAGCGCCTGACGTGTGTCTCAAATTCGACCTGTGTTGAAAGGATTGACCTATCCGGCAGTTGAACTTTTCAGGGGTTCCTGCATTTACATTAATGGAATTTGATTGTTGTTCAGTTTCTGGAAAAGGGCTGGGGATGAATGGGGCGAGTAGCAATGCGTAAGCAGGTTGCAATCATAGGGACGTCGTTCCGTTTTCAATGTCGTCTGTTACACCGCTTTCGCGAGCAGGCTCGCTTGTACAGGTGTTTTGTGCGGATTTGAAGTTCAGGCCGCACCCACATCCCGCATCAACAACCCAAACTCCAGATCCACCGCATCCGGTATCGGCAAATACACCGTATGCCCATCGCCCGGCGCTTTGTCGATCGCTTCGCCTTTAGCGTTTTGCAACTGATGCAGATCGAAGTGGAAGTTGCCCTTGGGCGTCATCAGTTCCATGTGGTCGCCCAGGCCGAAGCGGTTCTTCACCCTGACCTCGGCCAGGCGGTCCCGCCGCTGCCCGGTCAGTTCACCGACAAACTGCTGGCGCTCCGACACCGAGCTGCCGTTCTGGTAGTTCTGGTATTCGTCATGCACGTGCCGGCGCAGAAAGCCTTCTGTGTAGCCGCGCTGGGCGAGGGATTCCAGGTCGGTCATCAGGCCGCGGTCGAAGGCCCGGCCCGCCACCGCATCGTCGATGGCGCGGCGATAGACCTGGGTGGTGCGCGCACAATAAAAGTGCGATTTGGTCCGGCCTTCGATTTTCAGGGAGTGCACGCCCATGTGCGTCAGGCGTTCGACGTGCTGCACGGCGCGCAGGTCCTTGGCGTTCATGATGTAAGTGCCGTGCTCGTCTTCGAAGGCGGGCATCTGTTCGCCGGGGCGATTGGCTTCCTGCAACAGGAACACCTGGTCGGTAGGCGCGCCGATGCCCAGGGTCGGTTCGGGATCGAATGTCTGGACGATCTCGCCAAGCTGGTTTTCGGTAGCCGGTTGCGCTGAATATTTCCAGCGACAGGCATTGGTGCAACTGCCCTGATTGGCATCGCGCCTGTTCATGTAGCCCGACAGCAGGCAGCGCCCGGAATAGGCCATGCACAACGCACCGTGCACGAACACTTCCAGTTCCATGGCGGGCACTTGCTCGCGAATCTCGACGATTTCTTCCAGCGAAAGCTCCCGCGACAGGATGATCCGGCTCAAGCCTTGCTGCTGCCAGAACTCGACACTCGCCCAGTTCACCGTATTGGCCTGCACCGAAAGGTGGATCGGTATCTGCGGGTAGTGGCGGCGCACCAGCATGATCAGGCCGGGGTCGGACATGATCAGTGCATCCGGGGCCATGGCGATCACCGGTTCAAGGTCCTTGAGGAAGGTCTTGAGCTTGGCGTTGTGCGGCGCGATGTTCACCACCACATAGAAGCGCTTGCCCTGGGCCTGTGCCTCGCGAATGCCGAGGGCCAGGTTGGCGTGGTCGAATTCGTTGTTGCGCACCCGCAAGCTGTAGCGCGGCTGGCCGGCGTACACGGCATCGGCGCCGTAGGCGAAGGCGTAACGCATGTTTTTCAGGGTGCCGGCGGGGGCGAGCAGTTCTGGCGCGCAGAGGTTCATGGCGGTGTCGATCGCAAAAGCCGCACAGGGTAAATGCCCTGTGGCGAGGGTTTATTGACCTGGATCTATGCCTGATCAACAAACCGATGGCATTCGCCCGAGCCGAGGCGGGCTAAACATCATCGTCAGCTATTTCATACAGCTGCCTCAGGCGCTGAGCCTGCCGGACTGGCCGGTGCCGATGCGTTGCGACAATGCCTGGGCGGCGGGCAGCGAAGTGAGCGGGCCGCTGATCTGCACGCCGTCCTGGACGAGGTACCAGCAGGCGAGCATGCCCAGCTCTCTGAGCTGTGGGGGAACCGCGCTGCCGATAACGGACATGATCTGAACCTTGGACATGACAAGTACCTCCATCAATCTGTGGAGTTACTTTAAGGTCCGGGTGCCTTGAGGGGTAATCAACGCTTTCGATAGTGGTCATTGATGCCAGCGGGGGCAAACGACCGTCGGTCGGTCAGCTGACCACCTGATCGAGCATATGAACCACTTCCTGCTCGTTGAGCAGGCCCTTGCGCACCAGGCTTTGTGTCAGCAGCGAGAGAAACTTGGCGCTGCGATGGCCTTCCAGGTGCTTGAGTTCGGTCAGTGCGTTGTAGACCTTGCTGGAGGTGCACAGACCGACGATGCGGTGCGGGTTTTGCGTTGGCATGTGGTCGTCCTTGTTGTTATCAACCTGTTATCGACGGACAGCACCGAGCTTGCAGAGTTGTCATGACAAAAATATGACCGTTTTTTGCCGCACGGCAGAAAACGGGTCAGTCCATCTTGCCCGTTTCCACCACGTGCATTGTCCCGATAGCGACCTTGGCGAGATTTATCCAGACCTGCACCGACAAACGGGCATAAAAAACCCCGTTGTTTCAGCGGGGCTTGATGAGTCCGTTACCAGCGGCCGTAGTGATGGCCGTAGTAGCCGCGTGGCGGGCCGTAGTAACCACGGGGTGGTCCGTAGTATATCGGAGCCGGGCGGTAGTAGATCGGTTGTTCCACGTAGACCGGGGCCGGCTGGTAGTAAACCGGAGGCGGTGGTGCGTAATAAACCGGCGCGGGCTGGTAGTAGACCGGTTGCGGTGCGACATAAACCGGGCGGTTGGCGTTGATCAGGGCCGAGCCGACAATGGCAGTGCCGACGATCGCGCCAAACACCGCCGGGCCTTGCCAGTAATTGCCTCCACCATGGGCTTGCGCCTGTCCTGCAATAGCGAGGGCGCCGATCAGCAAGGCAACTGTGGGGACTTTACGGATCATGATAGTTCCTCGGTTCTTCAGCCCGGCGCCTGTGTCTGCAATAGACCCAAGGATTGTCGCGGGGATACTTCTAAGACAGCGTTTTTCTGAAAATCAGCACGGCCGCCAGGTAAATTTTGTGTAAGGTCTGTACCGACTTTCTTACCGACCTGTGTAAGCCCGTGTAATCACGCTTATATGATCGATCAGAACCCGATGGAGGACTAATCCCGTCCATCCGAAAAGTGCATTTGAAGGAGCTTTCCCATGCAGATGAACCCCAACAAAGACACCCAGCTGTGCATGTCCCTTTCAGGGCGCCCCGGGAACTTTGGTCTGCGTTTTCACAATCATCTGTATGAACAACTGGGCCTGAATTTTTACTACAAGGCCTTTGCCAGCCAGGACCTGCCGGGCGCCGTTGCCGGCATTCGCGCCTTGCGGATTCGTGGTTGTGGCGTGTCGATGCCGTTCAAGGAAGCCTGCATTGCCCTGGTGGATGAACTCGACGCCTCGGCCGCCGCCATTCAATCGATCAACACCATCGTCAACACCGACGGTCATCTCAAGGCCTACAACACCGATTACATCGCCGTGGCCCAGTTGCTGAAAAAACACCAGGTGCCGAGGAACTCGACCTTTGCCCTGCGCGGCAGCGGTGGCATGGCCAAGGCCGTGGCGAGCGCCTTGCGCGATGGCGGCTATGAAAACGGCCTGATCGTGGCCCGCAACGAGCGTGCCGGCCAGGCGCTGGCGCAGTCGCTGGGATATGAGTGGCAGGCGGAGCTGGGCAATCGTCGCCCGCAGATGCTGGTCAACGTCACCCCGATCGGCATGACGGGAGGGCCGGAGGCCGAACAACTGGCCTTTGAGGCTGATGTGATCGAAAAAGCGGAAACTGTCTTCGATGTGGTGGCGATTCCGTCGGAAACACCGTTGATCGTGCGTGCTCGTGCCGCAGGCAAGCGGGTCATCACCGGTCTGGAAGTGATCGCGATCCAGGCACTGGAGCAATTTGTGCTCTATACCGGCGTACGACCGACGGACGAGCAATTCCACAAGGCCGTGGCGTTTGCCCGCAGCTAGGAGGTGTCCATGCATCCGCCCATTCTCAATCTGAATTCGGTTGAACTTGAACCGCTGCCCGAAGCGTTTGCGCCAAGCGGTGAAACCGCCGGTCGCTATCAACAGCGTCTGGCCCGTGTCAGTCAGCAACTGGGGGCGCAAAAGCTGGGTTATCGCCTGTATGTGCTGGAGCCAGGCATGCGCGGCAGCCCGTTTCACAGTCATCGGGTCAATGAGGAAATGTTCTACGTCGTGGCCGGGGAAGGGCAAGTCCGCCTGGGATCCGAGCGTTTTCCAATCCGTGCCGGCGATGTGATCGCCTGTCCACCGGGCGGGCCTGAAAAGGCGCATCAGATCATCAATACCAGCAACGGCGAGTTGCGGTACCTGGCCGTCAGCACCCAGCAATCACCGGAGATCTGTGAATACCCGGATTCCGGCAAATACGCCGTGATGGATGACTTCAAGGTGGATACCGAAGGTCATGCTTCGGGTTTTGTTGCAGTGGCCCGGCAGGCCGATGGGGTGGATTACTGGGACGGCGAGTAAGCGCAGCCCCCAAAACCACTGTAGGAGCGAGCCTGCTCGCGATAGCGTCGGCCCATCCRGCAMTGAKGTGACTGACAGTCCGCCATCGCGAGCAGGCTCGCYCCTACAGGTTTTGWGTCGGTCACCAATACCAAGCCAGTCCACGATCCACTGTGGGAGCGAGCYTGCTCGCGATAGCGTCGGCMCATCCRGCAMTGAKGTGACTGACGGGCCGCCATCGCGAGCAGGCTCGCTCCTACAGGTTTTGTGTCGGTCACCAATACCAAGCCAGTCCACGATCCACTGTGGGAGCRAGCTTGCTCGCGATAGCGTCGGCCCATCCGGCAATGATGTGACTGACAGTCCGCCATCGTCGGAACGCCGCCCGGAGCAGGCTCGCTCCTACAGGTTTTGTGTCGGTCACCAATACCAAGCCAGTCCACGATCCACTGTGGGAGCRAGCTTGCTCGCGATAGCGTCGGCCCATCCGGCAATGATGTGACTGACAGTCCGCCATCGTCGGAACGCCGCCCGGAGCAGGCTGAACTGGTCAACTAATTTTGGACACCAGTTACGGTTTTCATGCCGCCAGTTTTTCCATAGCTACCGGTGAACGATAGCCGTTGTAGCTATGGAGCCTGACGTTGTTGTAACGCATCACGTAGCGTTGCACGTCTATGCGGGCTTCATGCTCAGAGTTGTAGCCATCTTCTGGCACCCACTCTGATTTAAGGCTCCCAAAGAAACGCTCCATCGGGGCGTTATCCCAGCACTCACCTTTGCGACTCAT
>NZ_JBFUHY010000069.1:0-26343 GCF_056402155.1 Pseudomonas sp. P4_C1 | reverse complement strand
GGACATCAGCTCAACGATGGTCGAAAACAACAGCTCACGCGGGTACTGGCGTTGACGGTGTTCTTCAAACACCTGATCAACCCATTCGGCAGGAACAGCCTGCTCCAGTATCAATTTCGTCATGACACTGGCCGGTGTCTTTTTTTCAAACCGCGCTAGAACTTCTGCCCACATCGTTTTCGTCACCCTGACTGGAGTTTTAGGGGATTCTAAACGAAGACCTTGAAAGGGCTGGCYCTTACRGCGRGTCCCTTTTGTCAAACGACACAAAAGGAACCAAAAAGTCTCGCCCCTTACGTACGGCCCCTCGCTTAGGCTCGGCGTTCCTTCGCTSCGGTATTCATCCGGGGGCATTGCCCTCCGGTCGGCTTCGCTTCGACCTACATGCAATGAGTTCGACTGCGTCGAACGGCGCTGCGCGCCAAWCCCCGGATAAACACCTCCGCTCAGCCTGCCGAGGGGGCGGGTGGATCAAGATCAAAAGCTGCAGGCGAGCTAACGCTCGGCCTGATGAGTGGTGAAGAGCGTCTGCGCACGCCGATCTGCCTTTGCTTTTCTGTGGGAGTGAGCCTGCTCGCGAAGGCGGCCTGACAGCCGACCCAGACCTTGCAGATGTACTGAGTACCTGTGGGAGCGAGCTTGCTCGCGATGGCGACCTGCCAGTCGACCAGGTACCTCACAGACAAACGAGCCCGGCAAACAGGCCGGCAAACAGGCCGGCCGGTAGGCCGCCTCGGGCGCTGTTGCGGTGTACGCCCCCTCGTGAGGCCGAGTGGAGGTTCTGCGCAGTGGGCAACCCGGCATGGATGCCGGGTTAGCCGCCCCCGGCCATGGATGGCCGATGGCGGCGGGCCCACGGAGCAGGACCGGAGCGAGGGCATGCCGAGCCACAGCGAGGCACCGAATGTCAGGGGCAAGAGCCCTTGGTTACTTGGGGCTTTTCCAAGTGACCCGCCGTAAGGGCGGAACCCTAAGTGGCCGTTACCGCAGAAACGGATATGTACACCCTCAAAAATCCATGCCGCCTGCCACGCCGCCATCGCAAGCTCGCTCCCACAGGTAACCGCATCCGCAGAAACGGATATGTACATCCGTAAAAAACACGTCACCCAACACACAGCCATCGCGAGCAGGCTCACTCCCACACGGGATCGAGGAAAATCGCAAAATCGCCTTACAGTGCCTGCAATCGGGCCATCTCCCCGAAATAACGGACAGCGGTGTACAATCGCGTTCTTATACTCTCAGTTGATCATGCGAAGGATTTTCCGGATGTTGTCGCGCTTTCCTGCCGTCACCCGCTGCCTGTCACTTGCCGCCCTTTTGGTGGCCGGTCCCGTTGCAGCATTGGAGTTTCCCCTGCCACCGCCCGGTGAGGACATCATCGGCCAGGTGCAGGTGATCAAGGCCAAGTACGAAGATACCTTCGCCGACCTTGGTACCGCCTACGATCTGGGCTACACGGAAATGGTCGCGGCCAACCCGGGTGTCGATGCATGGTTGCCAGGCGCCGGCACGGAAATCATTCTGCCGACCCGCTTCATCCTGCCACCAGGCCCGCGTGAAGGCATCGTGATCAACCTGGCCGAGTACCGCCTCTACTACTACCCGAAAGGCAAGAACGTGGTGTACACGTTCCCGCTGGGTATCGGTCGTGAAGGCTGGGGCTCGCCGATTGCCCACACCAGCATCACCGCCAAGACGCCGAACCCGACCTGGACGCCGCCGGCTTCGATCAAGGCCGAGCACGCAGCAGACGGTGATCCGCTGCCCAACGTCGTGCCGGCCGGCCCTGACAACCCGCTGGGGCCGTTCAAGTTCACCCTGGGCACACCGGGCTACCTGATCCACGGTTCGAACAAGAAGTTCGGTATCGGCATGCGCACCAGCCACGGTTGCTTCCGCATGTTCAACAACAACGTGCTGGAAATGGCGGGCATGGTGCCGGTCGGTACGTCGGTGCGGATCATCAACGACCCGTACAAGTTTGGTTTGAGTGGCGGCAAGGTCTATCTGGAGGCGCATACGCCGCTGGACGACAAGGGCAACCCGTCGGTGGTCGACAAGCACACCGCGGTCATCAACGCGATGCTCAAGCGTGAAGACATCACTAACAACCTGCGCATGAACTGGGATGTGGTGCGTGATGTGGTTGCCGCTGAAGACGGCCTGCCGGTGGAGATTGCTGTGCCGGGCAACAACGCCGCACCGATGGTGTCGAGCACTCCGGTCGACCCGATGCAGTAAGCTTGTAAAGAGCCCGTCGGCGCGGACCGCGTCGACGGGTTTTTTATTGCCTGGAGAAACGCCGGGCAATAAAAAAGCCGACCCAAAAAATGGATCGGCTTGATAACAATCCCGAAGGACTATTACTTGCGGCTAGCTTTGTCCAGCATGCGCAGAGCACGCTCGTTAGCTTCGTCAGCAGTCTGTTGTGCTTTTTGAGCAGCAGCCAGAGCTTCATCAGCTTTACGGTAAGCTTCGTCTGCACGAGCCTGGGAGCGAGCAGCTGCGTCTTCAGTAGCGGTCAGACGTGCTTCGGTTTCTTTCGATGCGCTGCTGCAACCGGTAGCCAGAACTGCGGCCAGGGCCAGAGCAGAGAATTTCAGAACGTTGTTCATCGTGTTCCCCTTCAAGGACTTTCTATTAAGTAGCTATCTCCTCCGATTGAGGAAATAGCCGGCGTACATACTACCTATTACTTGTAGTAAGTAAAACTGACGTGACGCAAGAAGCAAAAAAAATTGTAGGCGTTGATTCTTTTTCGAGCAACTTTTAACTGAACTGATTAAAAAACATCCAGCTGCAAGGCCCGTGGCTGAGCCAGCTGGCGAGTAAAAGTTCCTTCGGCACACCGCTCTTTTTCCAGTCTGGCTAGAGCCCGTCTACATGGGTTCGTCTACACTTTTGTTCGGCTTTTGCGTAGCGCCTCGCAATATCTTTCTCGATGTTCAGGTGACTTTAACAATGGGCGCTCGTCTTAAGTCTCAACATCCGGCAATGTTCAGGCTATCGACCCGGAGTGATCTTCGGTCGAGCCATTCCTGCGTGATCCGGAGCAGCACCTGCCAACCTGCATGATGACGAGCGCACCTTGAGCATTTCTGTCAATGGTGCCTACTATTTGTACGTGCTCGGTAGCGCGAGATCGGTGCAGCTCTTCTCGGTGTCCATTCAGGCACGGAGTGGCGTAGATGTTCCTTCGTCGGAAAAACATCGGTAAGGTAGGGGTCAAAATTCCAGACCCGCGAGGAGTAGTGATGAGCGAGGCGTTGTCCATCCACCATGACCAGGCTGGTCATCAGTTCGAGACCATTGTGGACGGTCATCGTGCCTATCTGACCTATATGGATCTGGGGAAGCAGACCCTGGATATTTATCGCACCTTCGTGCCCAACGCGTTGCGTGGTCGCGGTATTGCTGCAGCCTTGACCGAGAAGGCGCTGGAGTACGCGGACGAAATGGGCTACACCGTCATTCCATCGTGCTCCTACGTCGAGCGCTACATGGAGCGTCACCAGCGGCATGCGGCCAAGCTGAGTCAGTGACCTTCAATAAAACGAATGCATAAAAAAACGCCGGGTTTAGTCCGGCGTTTTTGTGTGTTCGCTAAAAGCGATCAGCTGCGATCGCGTTTAGGCAGCACATCCCTGAGCTTGGCATGCATGCTGCGCAAGGTGTTTTCGGTCGCGGTCCAGTCGATGCAGGCGTCGGTGATCGACACGCCGTATTGCAGGTCGGCGAGGTCTTTCGGGATCGCCTGGGCGCCCCAGTTCAGGTGGCTTTCAACCATCAGGCCGATGATCGACTTGTTGCCTTCGAGGATCTGGTTGGCGACGTTCTCCATCACCAGTGGTTGCAGGGCCGGATCCTTGTTGGAGTTGGCGTGGCTGCAATCGACCATGATGTTCGGCTTGATCTTCGCCTTGTTCAACGCCTGTTCGCAGAGCGCAACGCTGACCGAATCGTAGTTCGGCTTGCCGTTGCCGCCGCGCAACACCACGTGACCGTAGGCATTGCCCTTGGTGGTCACGATCGACACGCCACCTTCCTGGTTGATGCCCAGGAAACGGTGTGGGCTGGAAACCGACTGCAGGGCGTTGATCGCCACGGTCAGGCCGCCATCGGTGCCGTTCTTGAAGCCGACGGCCGAGGACAGGCCGGAGGCCATTTCACGGTGAGTCTGGGATTCGGTGGTGCGCGCGCCGATGGCCGACCAGCTGATCAGGTCCTGCAAGTATTGCGGGGAGATCGGGTCGAGGGCTTCGGTGGCGGTCGGCAGGCCTTTTTCGGCCAGGTCCAGCAGCAACTGGCGACCGATGTGCAAGCCGTCCTGGATCTTGAACGAGTCGTCCAGATACGGGTCGTTGATCAAGCCTTTCCAGCCGACGGTGGTACGTGGCTTCTCGAAATAAACGCGCATGACCAGATACAGGGTATCGGACACTTCGGCAGCGAGAACCTTCAGGCGCTCGGCATACTCATGGGCGGCCTTGATGTCGTGGATCGAGCAAGGCCCGATGACGACGAACAGGCGGTGGTCGGTGCCATCCAGAATGTTGCGAATGACTTCGCGGCCCTTGGTGACGGTGCGCAGTGCGGCGTCGCTCAGGGGAATATCGCGCTTGAGCTGATCGGGAGTGATCAGAGTCTCGTTGGAGGCGACGTTTAGGTCGTTGATCGGTAAATCAGCCATCGTTTACTCGTCAGGTCACGGGTGCCGGCCGCCAGCGAACCCGCGCGGCGGAGCACAGCAAATTAAGCGCGTCGGGGAGCCGAACCTTAGCGCGTTACACCGTGGCTCGACAATGGGCAGACGCCGGTTTGGTGGGCTTTCGCAGTCAGTTTCCCTGCCATGAGGGGCAAACCGATCAAGAACACCCCTATTCCAGCACCGGCTGCGCAAAAGCCTTGCGCACCGAATCGTGAGAGAACTCGTCGGCGTGCTCCTGTACCCATTCAAGGGCCCGAGCCTGGATATTCTGCAAGTCGTCGTGGGCGTCATGCAGGCGGCAGTAACGTTCGATCTGGCACACCTGCTCGCCCATTCGGGCGCTGAATAGCGTTTGTTCGTCGACGAAGACGATGCCTACCAGATAACCGCGCTTGCGCCGCAGGCACCAGGCGACATAGCCCAGGTAGCGCATGTCCGGGTTCACGGTCGGCATGCGTACCTCCAGCGCGGTGCCGTAGCGCCACGCGCGGTGATAATTGCAAGCCATGCCCCCGAGGCTGATAGTGTGCAGCTGTCGTCGCGAAATACATTCAGGTTTCAGCAACGTTAATTCGACGGGCACATCGTCAGGGTGAGGAATAAATCGTCCCATGAACACAGACTCCATGTGTCGGCCATCTGACATTGTTACACCCAGTATAGTGGTCGAATTGGAACTGACCGATTTCGACGCCGACCAACGGCTGCTGGCGATGAGCGGCGTATCACTGGTTATTTTCACCAGTGTCGGCTGCGCCGGTTGCCGTTTTGCCCGCGAGCAATTGCCGACACTCGATCTGGCAGTCGATCGACTGTGCTGGATCGATGCCGGCAATAACGGCGGGGTGGTCGAGCGTTATCAGGTCTTTCACTTGCCGGCGCTGTTTGTCGTTCGCGACGGCGAATTCTTCGGAGCACTGAAATCCCGCCTGACCGACACCGAGCTCAATCGGGCGGTGCGCCAGGCGCTGAGTCGAACAGCAGAGGAGTTGCCATGATGGGGACAGTTGCCAGGCCGACAATCGGCATTATCGGGACCGGCGCAATCGGCGGTTTCTACGGGGTGATGCTGGCGCGTGCCGGTTTTGATGTGCATTTTCTGCTGCGCAGCGAGTTTTCCGCTGTGGCCGAGCACGGGTTGCAAGTCGATAGCGCGCCCCATGGCGCGCTGAAACTGAACCCGGTGCAGGCTTATTCGAACGCTGGAGACATGCCACCCTGCGACTGGCTGCTGGTGGGCGCGAAAACCACCAGTAACGCCGACCTGGCACCCGCCATCCTGCAAGCGGCGGCGCCGAACGCCAAGGTACTGCTGTTGCAAAATGGCCTGGACGTCGAAGACAGTCTGCGTGATTTGCTCCCCGATTCGCTGCATGTGCTCGGCGGGCTCTGCTACATCTGCGTTCATCGCCAGGCACCGGGCGTCATTACCCATCAGGCGCTGGGCGCAGTGCACGTTGGTTATCACAGCGGTCCCGCCGACGGGCCGGCACGCACTGCGATTGTCGAGGAGGGTGTCGGGCTGTTTCGCAACGCCGGCCTCGATTCCCAGGCCATGGCGAATTTGCATCAGGCGCGTTGGCAAAAACTGGTCTGGAATATCCCGTACAACGGTCTGTCGGTGTTGCTGGGAGCGAGTACTACACCACTGATGGCTGATGCCGACAGTCGCGAACTGATCAAGGCGCTGATGGCTGAAGTGGTGCAAGGCGCAGTCGCGTGCGGGCACGATGTACCGGCGGGGTATGCCGAGCACCTGTTCATGGTGACCGAAAAAATGCCTGACTACTGGCCGAGCATGTACCACGATTACTTGCACAAGCGACCGCTGGAACTGGCCGCGATCTATGCCCGGCCTTTGGCGGCGGCGAAGGCAGCCGGGTGTGAGATGCCGCGTATCGAGGCCTTGTATCGCAGTTTGAGTTTCATTGATCGACGAAACACCTGAGTCGACCGACCTGAGGGGGAAGGGCATGCCAAAGGCAATTGACGACAAACTGGTGCTGGCGATTTCTTCGCGGGCGCTGTTCGACCTGAGCGAAAGCCACAAGGTTTATCTGTTGAGCGGCGTCGAAGCCTACCGGCAGTATCAGATTGAACACGAAGACGAAATCCTCGAGCCCGGCGATGCTTTTCCGTTGGTGCAGAAACTCCTGAATCTCAACAATAGCCTCGGTCGTGCCCGGGTCGAGGTGATTCTGGTGTCGCGCAACAGCGCCGACACCGGGCTGCGGGTATTCAACTCGATTGACCATTACGGACTGGCAATCTCGCGCGCGGCCTTTGTCGGCGGGCGCAGTCCGTATCCCTACCTCAAGGCCTTTGGCTGCGACCTGTTTCTCTCGACCCACGCCGAAGACGTACGCAATGCACTGGACGCCGGGTTCGCCGCGGCGACCATTCTGTCGGGCGGTGCCAGTCGTGCGGCCAGCGACGAATTGCGCATCGCCTTCGACGGAGACGCGGTGCTGTTTTCCGATGAGTCGGAGCGCATTTATCAGACCGGAGGTCTGGAGGCGTTCCAGGCCAGCGAGCGTGAGGCCGCCCGCGAGCCGTTGCGCGGTGGGCCGTTCAAGGGCTTTCTCGCGGCTCTCAATCTGTTGCAGCGTGAGTTCCCGGAGGACGCCTGTCCGATCCGTACCGCGCTGGTCACGGCGCGATCGGCGCCGGCCCATGAGCGAGTGATTCGCACGTTGCGCGAATGGGACATTCGTCTGGACGAGTCGCTGTTCCTCGGAGGCCTGACCAAGTCAGCCTTTCTCGAAGCCTTCGCGGCCGATGTGTTTTTCGACGATCAGGCCGGCCACTGCGAATTGGCCCGTGAAGTCGTCGCCACCGGTCATGTGCCCCATGGCATAAGCAACGAACAAAAGGTTTAAGCCCAGCGTTCAATGCGTTGCGCCGCACGTCGTAGTCGCCAAGGCACTGCTAAGCTGAATCAAATCTCCGCCATGTTGGCAGTCGAGGAGGTCATATGATTCGTTCGATGCTGTATGCCACTGACCTTGGCCTGTACGCGCCCGTGGTGATGCAGCATGCCCTGGAGCTGGCCCGGACCTTCAATGCCGATTTGTATGTGGTGCATGCGGTTGAACCCATGGGGTTGTTTGCCGAATCGGTGCTGGAAAGTTATCTCGATGAACAGGCGCTGAACGAGTTTCACAGCCAGGGCCTGAATACAGTTATTGCCAGTATCGAGCAGCGGGTGCTCGACAGTTTTCGTGAGGAGTTGGGGGATGAAGGGGAGCACGATCTGGAGCGGATTCAGGCAGTGCGGGTGCTGCAGGGCGATCCGTCGCAGGTGATTCTGGACCAGGCGCAGAAACTCTCCGTGGATTTGTTGATCGTAGGAAGTCACAGCCACGGTGCGGGTGCGGAAACGCCTCTGGGGCGAACCGCCGCCCGTGTGCTGCAACTGTCCAAGGTGCCGGTCTATCTGGTGCCGCTGGTGCAACGTCGTCGCCAAGGGGATCGCTAGAACAGAATAATGGCAATCTGATAAAAAAGTTCTAGATTTATTCTTCATGCCATTAATATAGTTATATACCGTCGCTGATGCCCGTGGCGTCTACCTGCTTTGAGGGATTCATATGAAGCTTCAACAATTGCGCTACATCTGGGAAGTGGCGCACCACGACCTCAACGTTTCCGCTACAGCCCAAAGTCTTTACACCTCTCAACCGGGCATCAGTAAACAGATCCGTCTGCTGGAAGACGAACTGGGCGTCGAGGTTTTCGCCCGCAGCGGCAAGCACCTGACCCGCGTTACCCCGGCCGGCGAGCGCATCATCACCACCGCTGGCGAAATTCTGCGCAAGGTTGAAAGCATCAAGCAGATCGCACAGGAATTCTCCAACGAGAAGAAAGGCACCCTGTCGATCGCCACCACCCACACCCAGGCGCGTTATGCGTTGCCGCCGGTGATCAGCAATTTCATCAAGCAATACCCGGACGTTGCCCTGCACATGCATCAGGGGTCGCCGATGCAAATCGCCGAAATGGCCGCTGATGGCACCGTGGATTTTGCCATTGCCACCGAAGCGCTCGAGCTGTTCGGTGATCTGGTGATGATGCCGTGCTACCGCTGGAACCGATGTGTGGTCGTGCCTCAGGGCCACCCCTTGACCAAGCTGTCGAAACTGACCCTCGAAGCGCTGGCCGAGTACCCGATCGTGACGTACGTGTTCGGCTTTACCGGCCGCTCGAAACTCGACGAAGCCTTCAGCCATCGCGGCCTGACGCCGAAAGTGGTGTTCACCGCCGCCGACGCCGACGTGATCAAGACCTATGTTCGCCTGGGGCTGGGCGTGGGCATCGTGGCGAAAATGGCCGTCGACAGCAAACTCGACAGCGACCTGGTGGTGCTCGATGCCAGTGAGTTGTTCGAGTCCAGCGTGACCAAGATCGGCTTCCGTCGCGGCACCTTCCTGCGGGGTTTCATGTGCGACTTCATCGAGAAGTTCGCGCCGCACCTGACCCGCGAAGTCATGGCCAAGGCCATTCAATGCCACAACAAGCAGGAACTGGAAGAGCTGTTCGACGGCGTCGAACTGCCCGTTCACTGATAGCGTTTCCTGCCGCTCAAACCACCTCGGTGACAGCGAACTGTTGCCGAGCGCCCGCCACCATAATCTCCACCTCATCGCCCTCGAACTTGCCCAGCAGGCTTTTGCCCAGCGGTGAGCGGGGGGTGATGACAGTAATCAGCTGTCCCACCAGATCGACTTTCAATCCGGCCGCATCGGGGGCCAGAAACAGCCATTGTTCGCGCCCCTTTTCGTCCTCGAGCCCGAGCAGCGCGCCCACTTCGATGCCCCGCTGATCGTCATACGGGCGCAGGACCAGGTTCTGGCAGAGGCTCAGTGACTGGCGAATTTCTTCGACCCGCCTGGCTTGCCCGGCCGCGAGATAGGAGGCTTCCAGCCCCAGGGTGTCGTACTTGTTCTCGGCGATGTTTTCTTCGTGGGTCGCCGTTTCGTAGGCGGTTTGCGCGGCCCGTTCGGCGATGTCGAGATCGATCCGCAGCTTGTCGAGAATCAGTTGGTGGACAATGTGTTTATTCATGATCAATCGCAGAATTGCAGGACGTTGGCGCGGCTTTTTTCGCTGGGTGCAGTTCGGTCCTGTTGCAGCCAGAACTGACAGCTTGGGTTGGACAGGTTACGGCTGCTGCTGCGTGCCTGATCGAGCCGTTGCTGCTGCTCGTTCTTGCGCAGGTTCTCTTCGTATTGCTCGAACTGCGGGCTCTGTGGCGCGATGTCCGGCACTGGTTGAGTCATCACAGGTGGTTTGGCCAGTTGTTCCACAGCTGCCGCCACAGGTGCCAGTTGTTCGCTGAAAAGCAGGCGCGAAGCGAGCCAGCAGGTCAGCACAATGGCAATGAATCCCAGCCACATGCCGAGGGCGATGCTGCCGGTCAGTTGCAGGGCATTGAGGCTGATCGGGAAGGATCGGCGCGGAGTGGGACGGTGGGGCATGATTGCCTCCTGGCGAAAAGTCACTGGCGAGTGGCGATTGTCGCATGAAGAATAATCGCCGTCGGCTCTTCTGCACGGGGTAATTTATGCGGACAATCGGCGCCTTTGCCAACGGGAGCCTGCAATGCCTGAAATGAAAACCCGCTGGGATATTTTTTGCACCGTGGTCGACAACTTCGGCGACATCGGCGTGACCTGGCGACTGGCCCGGCAACTGGTGGCCGAGCATGGAGTGGCGGTGCGTCTGTGGGTCGATGATCTGCGAGCGTTCGAGCGCCTGTGCCCGGAAATCGACATCCACGCTGCGCAGCAGTGGCAGCAAGACGTCGAAGTGCGCCAATGGCCCGCCGAGTGGCAGCCGACCGAAGCCGCCGATGTGGTGATTGCCGCATTTGCCTGCCAGTTGCCGAGCGCCTATATGGACGCCATGGCCGAACGGGAAAAGACGCCGCTGTGGATGAACCTCGATTACCTGAGTGCCGAGGACTGGGTGGTCGGCTGCCACGGTTTGCCCTCGGTGAAGTACAAAAGCGTGCAGAAGTTCTTCTTCTTCCCTGGATTCCAGAAGGGCACCGGCGGACTGCTGCGTGAGCGAGGGTTGCTGGAGCGTCGTCGGCAATTTCAGCAAAACCCGCAGGCTCAAACAGAATTCCTGCACGGTTTGGGGATTGATCGTGCACCCGGTGCGCAGTTGATCTCATTGTTTGCTTACGAAAACACCGGGCTGGCCAGTTGGCTCGATGCGATGGCTGGCGATTCTACGGCCACTCATCTGCTGGTGCCGGAAGGGCGGATTGTCGGCGACGTAGAGCGTTGGCTCGGTGTGGAGGGTTTGGCGGCCGGTGCCGTGCATGTGCGTGATGCCTTGACCGTGCAAGTGCTGCCGTTCGTCCGCCAGGACCAATACGACTTGTTGCTGTGGTGTTGCGATTTCAATGCCGTGCGCGGCGAAGACTCCTTTGTGCGCGCTCAATGGGCCGGCCGGCCATTTCTCTGGCACATCTACCGGCAGGAAGAAGATATCCATCTGGACAAACTCGAGGCTTTCCTCGAAGTCTRTATAAAGGGGCTGTCTGAACCTGCGCGGGAGGCGATCAGCGGTCTCTGGCGCGCGTGGAACGCCGGTGAGAAAATGGCCGACCACTGGCAATTCACCCGTAAACACTGGCCAGAGCTGGAAAAACACGCCGAGGCGTGGTGTCTGGAACAGGCCTTGCAGGCCGATCTTGCCACGGCGCTGGTACAGTTTTATGGAAATTGGATATGATACGCGGCCTAGATTTTTGTAAATCCCATCCAAATTCGGATATTCGCAATGAAAACTGGTAAAGAACTCAAACCCGGTACCGTGATCCGTATCGACAACGATCCTTGGCTGGTTCAGAAAGCTGAATTCACCAAGTCCGGTCGTAACAGCGCGATCATGAAGACCAAGCTGAAGAACCTGCTGACCGGCTACAAGACCGAAACCGTATACGGTGCGGACGACAAGCTGGACGACGTGATCCTCGACCGCAAGGAAGCGACCCTGTCCTTCATCAGCGGCGACTCCTACACGTTCATGGACACCACCGACTACACCATGTACGAGCTGAACGCTGAAGACATCGAAGCCGTTCTGCCATTCGTGGAAGAAGGCATGACCGACGTTTGCGAAGCCGTGTTCTTCGACGAGCGTCTGGTTTCCGTAGAGCTGCCGACCACCATCGTGCGTCAGGTTGACTACACCGAAGGTTCCGCTCGCGGCGACACTTCCGGCAAGGTGATGAAGCCTGCCAAACTGAAGAACGGTACCGAGCTGTCGGTTGCTGACTTCATCGAAATCGGCGACATGATCGAGATCGATACCCGCGAAGGCGGTTCCTACAAAGGCCGTGCCAAATAAGCACAGCTTGAGGAATGAAAAAGCCCGACCATTGAGTCGGGCTTTTTTGTGCCTGCGATTTCGGGTTCAACCAGAAACCCTGTGGGAGCGAGCTTGCTCGCGATGGCGGCGTGTCAGGCAATGACGACGCGTCTGGCAAATCGCTTTCGCGAGCAGGCTCGCTCCTACATGGGGTACTGCGTTATTTCTTCAAGTGTTCCTTGAGCTCTTGCGAAGCCTGCAACATCGCCGAACGTACCGCCGGCACCTGGCTCACCACGTTGAGCAAACCGTAGTCGTGGATCAGGCCGTTGTAGCGAACCGAGGTCACCGGCACTCCGGCCTCGTCCAGTTTGCGGGCGTAGGCTTCGCCTTCGTCGCGCAACACGTCGGCTCCGGCGGTCTGCACCAGCGCTGGAGGCAGTCCTTTCAACTGGGCGGTGGTCGCGCGCAGTGGTGAGGCGTAGATCTCGTTCCGTTGATTGGCGTCGGTGGTGTAGTTGTCCCAGAACCACTTCATCATGTTTTTGGTGAGGAAGTGCCCCTCGGCAAACTGGTTGTAGGACGCCGTTTCGAAGTTGGCATCAGTCACCGGCCACAGCAGCACCTGGAACTTGATCGCCGGTGTGCCCTTGTCCTTGGCCATCAGCGCAACCACCGCCGCCATGTTGCCGCCGACACTGTTGCCGGCTACCGCCAGGCGCTTGCCATCGACGTTGATCTCTTTACCGTGCTCGGCCACCCATCGGGTCGCCGCGTAAGCCTGGTTGATCGCCACCGGGTAATGCGCCTCCGGCGACGGCGTGTAGTTCACGAAGACAGCCGCTGCACCCGAACCCGTCACCAGGTCACGTACCAGCCGCTCGTGGGTCGGGAAATCTCCCAGTACCCAGCCACCGCCGTGGAAGAACATGAACACCGGCAGCTCACCCTTGACCCCGGCCGGCCGGACGATGGTCAGGCTGATCGGTTGGCCGTCGACTTGAATGGTCTTCTGGCTGACATCGGCTTTTGGCAGCGTCAGCTTCACCCCGGCCTGCGCGCCTACCAGAACGGCGCGGGCCTCGGCGGGTGTCATTTGCTCCATCGGCTTGCCGGTGCCGGCGTTCAGAACGTCGAGGAATGCCTGGGTGTTGTGTTCAACCCCGGTACCTGCAAACGCGTTGCCGATGGACATGGCGAGAAGGGTACCGGTCAAGACTTTGCTGAAAGTGTTCATGTTCATTTCCTGTTCGGGCCTGATAGGTCAGCTGTTAGACGGTGACGTGCAGACGCACATCGACGTTGCCACGGGTGGCGTTGGAGTACGGGCAGACCTGGTGGGCCGCATCGACCAGTGCTTGTGCATCGGCTTGTTCAAGGCCYGGCAGGCTGATGTGCAGGTCGATGTCCAGACCGAAGCCGCCAGGGATCTGGCCGATGCCGACGTGGGCGGTGATCGAGGCGTCGTTCGGGATGCTGCGCTTGGTCTGGCTGGCCACGAATTTCAGGGCGCCGATGAAGCAGGCGGAGTAGCCGGCGGCGAACAGTTGCTCAGGGTTGGTGGCTGCGCCGCCAGCACCGCCGAGTTCTTTCGGGGTGGCGAGTTTGACGTCGAGGATGTTGTCGCTGGAAACCGCACGACCGTCACGGCCACCAGTGGAAGTTGCGATTGCGGTGTAGAGAGTTTGCATGGTGAAAGCCTCGTTCGGGGTTTGTTTTTTTTGCGCTAAATGTTTGCGCGCTAAGTAAGTGCGAGATGAATGTATCGCGCTAATGTTTAGCGCGCAATATAAAATTTCAAAGAAATTTGAAAAAGACGGAAAGGCAGCGGAGGCGTTTTGGTTGGAAGTGTTGAACTAGAGCTATCGAGGGGGATGTTTCAGTGGGGATTTTTTTCAGGAAGAGGTGGCGAGCCCAATTTTCTGGTGGGCCGCAGAGCTACTGTGGGAGCGAGCTTGCTCGCGATGGCGGTGTGTCAGTCAGCATCATTGCTGAATGTGACACTGCAATCGTCGGATCGCCGCCCGGAGCAAGCTCGCTCCCACAGGGGGATTTGTGGTGGGTTGGCGGCTAGAGGCTGTCTTGCAGGTGGCGACGCAACTCTTGCAGCTCCGCTTGCAGGTTTTGCAGGCGCTCCAGTGTCATTCCGCTGGCGCCGAGGATGCACTGGGGAATATCCCGGGCTTTGTCGCGCAAGGCTCGGCCCTGCTCGGTGAGTTCGACGATTACCACCCGCTCGTCCTCGCGGCTGCGGGTGCGGCTGAGCAAGCCTTCGGCTTCCAGGCGCTTGAGCAGCGGCGTCAACGAGCCAGGGTCGGTCAGCAACCGCGTGCTGATTTCGCCTACGGTCAAACCGTCCCGTTCCCACAACACCATCATCGCCAGGTATTGCGGGTAGGTCAGCCCCAGCGCTTGCAGCAGGGGTTTGTAGACCTTGGTCATCATCAGCGAAGTGGAATGCAGGGCAAAACAGGCCTGATTGTCCAGCAACAGGTTGTCGCAGTTATCCGGGGTGTTGCGCTCGGTGTTCATGTCGGAGCCTTGATCTGTGATCTTAGGAATCTAGCGGGCGAATCTTTAATGCGCCAGATAATTTTGATCAGTGCCGTTGCAAATGGGTTTGCAGTACCAGATCCCAGGGTGGAACCGGGCTGAAGCGGGTCTTCAGGTACTCCAGCAACAAGCGACTGCGGGAGTTGGGTTGTTGTTCCAGGCGCAAGGCATAGATACCGGCGCTTTCCGGTTTCGGCAGACCGCTGTCGCAGAACAACGGCAGCAACTCACCGCGCAACAGGTACTCGCTGGCCAGCCAGGTCGGCAGATGCGCAATCCCGAGGCCGGCCAGCGCGCCGCAGACCAGCGCCTCGGCATTGTTGGCGCTCATGCGGACCCGCGCCGGCCGGTGTAGTTGCATTTGCCCATTCCGCTCGAAGCGCCAGGCGAACAGCGGGGCCAGACCATCCCAATCGAGTCCGTCATGTTCAATCAGTTGTGATGGATCGGTGGGCACGCCGCGACACCGCAAATAATCAGGGCTGGCGCAGGCGATGCGCACGATGCTCGCCAGCGGCGTGGCCACCAGTCGGGTGTCGGCCAATTGCCCGGCGCGCAGCACCAGATCGACCTTGCCGAGGTTCTGGCCCTGCATGTCGACGAAACTGTCGATCAGGTGCAGTTGCACATCGAGCCCGGGATAGAGCATGAGGAAATCGGCAATCACCGGTGCCAGGTGCCGGCGCCCAAAGGCTGCCGGCGCATCGATACGAATCAGACCTTCCGGCGCGCTGCTCAGGGACACCGCCTCGGCCCGGGCCAGGCGCAACTCGGCAACGATCCGCCGTGCCCGCTCGGCAAAGGCCAATCCCGCCGGGGTGGCACGTACCGCATGCGTGCTGCGGATGAACAACTGACTGCCGACCGCGTTTTCCAGGCTGTCGATACGCCGTGCCACGGCCGAAGGGGTCAGCGGATGACGGCGCGAGGCGGCGGAAAAACTGCCGGTTTCCAGCACATCGAGGAACAAAGCCAGTTGGTCGGTCAGTTGATTGGGGTTCATGGCAGATTTGCGCTTGTGCGAATTTGGCACAGCTATTGTGCGTCGCTGTGCGTTTCCGCGCCAGAAGCAACTGCGTAGGATCAGTCGCATGACGTGAGGAGAAATCGCCCGTGATTGAGTTTCTGATGTATCTGGTCTTCGGTGCTGCCCTGGGTACGCTCGGCGGGTTGTTTGGCATCGGCGGCGGCCTGATCGCCATTCCGCTGCTGGGCGTGCTGTTCGGGCTCGACCAGCAGATTGCCCAGGGCACAGCGCTGGTGATGGTGGTGCCGAACGTGATGCTGGCGCTGTGGCGTTATCATCAGCGCAACCGGATCGAACTGCGCAACGCGTTACCGCTGGCCATCATGGGGTTTTGCTTCGCCTGGCTCGGATCGATCTGGGCGGTGGGCATTGATGCGCAAACCATGCGTATAGGCTTTGTCGCGTTTCTGATCGCTCTGTCGGCGTACAACTTGCTTCGCATGTTCGCCGCCAGCGCTGCGCCGGCTTCGCAGATGAACTATTCATGGCCTTGGTTGGGCGTGCTCGGCGCTGCATCCGGCACTATGGGCGGGTTGTTCGGTGTTGGGGGCGCGGTGGTGGCGACCCCGGTGCTGACCAGTCTGTTCGGCACCAGCCAAGTGGTTGCGCAGGGGTTATCGTTGGCGCTGGCCTTGCCGAGTACCGGGGTGACGCTGGTGACTTACGCCGTGCACCATCAGGTCAACTGGGTGATCGGCTTACCCTTGGCGGTCGGCGGGCTGATGAGCATCAGTTGGGGCGTGAAGGTTGCCCACGCATTGCCGGAGCGGCTGCTGCGCGGGCTGTTTTGCGGGTTCCTGGTGTTCTGTGCGGTGATGCTCGCCTTCAAGGTTTGAAGCCTTCAATTATGTGCTCGGCCAGGCACTCGGTGATCGGTGACGGGTTATGCAGGTTGCGCACGAGCATGATGCTGGCCTCGGGCAGCAGCGGCAGATCCTCGGCTGCACCGAGGATGCGCATGTCCGCGGTAATCAGGCTTTCAAGCTGCGCCGTGACGGCCAGGCCGGCGCTGACCACGGCCATGATCGCCGACAGGCTGTCGCTGTTGTACGCCACCCGGTAATCGCGCCCCTGGGCATCCAGGGCATTGCAGGCCCACAGGCGGCAGAAGCAATCACTGTTGAACATCGCCAGCGGCAGCGGCGTCTGCTCGTGGGCGCTGTAGCATTGCGCCTCGGCCCAGACAAAACGCTCCTTGCGCAACAACTGGCCGATTTCGCTGCCCGGTTCGCGGGTCACGATGGACAGGTCCAGGTCCTGGCGCATCAGCAGTTGTTTGGATGATTCGCAGTGCACTTCTATCTGAATCAGCGGGTAGGACTGGGCAAAACGGCGCAGAATCCCCGGGAGGAACCGCATCACATAATCGTCCGGCGTGCCGATGCGCACAGTGCCGACCATATCGGGTTCGCGCAGGGTGTTGAACACTTCGCTGTGCAGCTTGAGGATCCGCCGCGCATAGCCCAGCAACACCTGGCCTTCGGCCGTCAGCCGCACCTGCCGCCCGTCGCGCTGGAACAACTGGCGCTGCAGCACATCTTCTTCCAGCCGTTTCATCTGCATGCTGACGGCCGACTGGGTACGGTTGACCATTTCACCGGCGCGGGTAAAGCCGCCCTGGTCGGCGATGGCGACGAAGGTGCGCAACACTTCGGTATCGATACTCGGGTAGGCAGACATCCATCAATCTCCGAGATATGTGACATCAGAAACATTCGTTGGATTGATCTTAGACCCGGCGCGAGACTGGAGCCATCCAAACGGAGGGCAACAAGATGAAAGGTCAACATGAATTCCACGGTGCAGAAAAACACTCGATTCACGTGATATCCGATCTGCTGCACAAGGTCAGCCGCTGGTACGAACTGCATCGCGAGCGCGAACTGCTGGCGAGCTTGAGCGACGAAGCACTCAAGGACATCGGCATGAGCCGTGCGGATGTGGAGAACGAGTCGATCAAACCGTTCTGGAATGACCCGATGCATAAATGATGAGTCCCAAGCTACACAAACCCCTTACCGGTGAGGTAGGTTGCGAGCAGACAAGGAGACGCCCATGCCCGCAACATTGTCCTTTACCCTCAAACAGGCTCGGCGTCTGGCGCTGGCCGCCCAAGGGTTCAACGGGCGGCAGCCGCCAGCGGCGATCAAGGCAGCTGCGCTCAATCGCCTGATCGAACGGCTGGGCATTTTGCAGATCGATTCGGTCAATGCATTGGTGCGTTCGCACTACCTTCCGCTGTTTTCCCGCCTCGGTAACTACTCCTCCGATCTGCTCGACCAGGCTGCCTGGAGTCAGGGCCGTCGACGCACGTTGTTCGAATATTGGGGGCATGAAGCTTCGTTGTTGCCACTTTCCATGTACCCGTTGATGCGTTGGCGCATGCAGCGTGCGAGCCGTGGCGAAGACATTTATCAGCAATTGGCGCGCTTTGGCCGTGAACAGCAAGACACGATTCGTCGGGTGTTGGCTTCGGTTGAGGAGCAGGGCGCGCTAGGCGCCGGGAGCCTGTCGACCCGTCAGGAACGGGCCGGCCCCTGGTGGGACTGGAGCGCGGAAAAGCATGCGCTGGAGTGGTTGTTCGCTGCCGGTGAAGTGACCGTTGCCGGCCGACGCGGATTCGAAAGGCTCTACGATTTGCCGGAACGGGTTATTCCCTCGGCGGTGCTTGCACAACCTATTCTGAGCGAAGACGAAGCCCAGCGCGGCCTGTTGCGGCATGCGGCAACGGCCTTGGGTGTGGGAACGGAGAAGGACTTGCGTGACTATTTCCGCTTGAACCCTGTGGACAGTCGTCCCCGTTTGGCCGAGTTGGTCGAGGCCGGTGAATTGCTGACCTGCGAAGTCCAGGGCTGGCGACAACCGGCCTATTGTCTGCCCGAGCCAAAAGTGCCGCGCAAAGTCGTCGCGAGTGCATTGCTCTCGCCGTTCGATTCGCTGGTCTGGGAGCGCAGCCGGACTGAGCGGCTGTTTGATTTCCGCTATCGATTGGAGATCTACACGCCGCAGGACAAGCGGGTGTACGGCTATTACGTCCTGCCGTTTTTGCACAACGAGCGGATTGCCGCACGGGTAGACCTGCGCGCCGAACGGGCGGCGGGCCGTTTGGCCGTGTATGCGGTGCATGAAGAGGAAGCGGGGCTGGATGAGGAGGGGATGCTGGCGTTGGCGGTCAATCTGCGGCAGATGGCGGATTGGCTGGGGCTGGCACAGGTTCAGTTGAATTGCCCGCGGGCGAGTGCGGCAAGGTTGCGGGTGGCATTCTCACAAATTGGCGGTGCTTGATCTGACGCCATCGCGAGCAAGCTCGCTCCCACATTGACCGCGTCGCTCACAGATTTTGTGTGCGGCGCGGATCCTGTGGGAGCGAGCTTGCTCCGGGCGGCGTTCCGACGATGGGGGCGACGGGGTTTAGCGCCGAACCTGCTTCAGAGTCTCTGCAATCAAAAACGCCAGCTCCAGCGACTGATCGGCATTCATCCGTGGGTCGCAATGGGTGTGGTAACGATCCGACAAACCATCCTCGGTAATCGGCCGCGCACCACCGATGCACTCGGTCACGTTCTGCCCGGTCATTTCGATATGGATACCACCGGCATAACTGCCTTCGGCTTCGTGCACCTGGAAGAACTGCTTCACCTCGCCAAGGATCTGCGCGAAGTCGCGGGTCTTGTAGCCGCTGCTGGCCTTGATCGTGTTGCCGTGCATCGGGTCGGAACTCCACAGCACCTGCTTGCCTTCCCGCTGGACGGCGCGGATCAGGTGCGGCAAGTGATCGCCGACCTTGTTCGCGCCCATCCGCGCGATCAGGTTCAGGCGACCCGGGTCGTTGTCCGGGTTGAGCACGTCGATCAAACGAATCAGGTCGTCGGGGTTCATGCTCGGGCCAACCTTGACCCCGATCGGGTTGTTCACCCCACGCAGGAATTCGACGTGGGCGCCGTCGAGCTGGCGCGTACGGTCGCCGATCCACAGCATGTGGGCCGAGCAATCGTAGTAATCGTTGGTCAGGCTGTCGCGACGCACGAAAGCTTCTTCGTAGTTCAGCAGCAGCGCTTCGTGGGCGGTGAAGAAACTGGTTTCGCGCAACTGCGGCGAACTGTCCATGCCGCAGGCACGCATGAACGACAGGGTTTCATCGATGCGGTCGGCCAGGTGGCTGTACTTTTCTGCCAGTGCCGAGTTGGCAATGAAGTCCAGGTTCCACTTGTGCACCTGATGCAGGTCGGCAAAACCGCCCTGGGCGAACGCGCGCAACAGGTTCAGGGTGGCAGTGGACTGGTGATAGGACTGCAACAGGCGCTCCGGGTCCGGTACGCGGCTTTTTTCGTCGAAACCGATGCCGTTGACGATGTCGCCACGGTAGGCGGGCAGGGTCACGCCATCGATGGTTTCGTCGTTGGCCGAGCGGGGCTTGGCGAACTGCCCGGCCATGCGCCCGACCTTGACCACGGGGCAGCCGGCGGCAAAAGTCATCACGATCGCCATCTGCAACAACACCTTGAAGGTGTCGCGGATTTTCGCCGCGGAGAATTCGGCGAAGCTTTCGGCGCAGTCGCCACCCTGCAACAGAAACGCGCGGCCTTGGGTCACCTCGGCAAACTGACGACGCAACTCCCGGGCTTCACCAGCAAACACCAGCGGCGGATAGCTGGCCAGGGTCTGCTCGACCCGCTGCAAATGCGCGGCGTCGGGGTATTGGGGTTGTTGCTGGATCGGCAGGGCGCGCCAGCTGTCAGGGCTCCAGGGTTGGCTCATCACGGTCTCTAGTGTTTTCGCTCGGACCTCCATGTTATCAGCAAATTAGTGCGTGACCTGTTCCCGTCGCTTCGCCGACAATCTCGCCTTTGCCGCTCTCTACACGCGGTGTTATTGCGTTGCCGGCCCCGGTGACGATCAGGAGATGAAATGACTGAGGAGCGCGTCGAGCATCTGCTCGCCGAGGTACAGGACGAGTTCGGCGTGATTCGTGTGCTGGAAGTGGCCGATTACCGTTTTCTCGAGTTCGGTGACGCCATCGAGCAAAGCTGCGTGTTCACCGCTGATCCGAGCTGGCTCGAGTACGACTATACCCGGGCGATGCTGATCGGCGCGCTGTGCCACGAGCACCCGGAAAGCGCGCTGTTTCTCGGTCTCGGCGCCGGTACTCTGACCCAGGCCTGCCTCAAGTTCCTGCCGCTGGAAGATGTCGAAGCCATCGAACTACGCCCGGACGTGYCGCGTCTGGCCATCGAGTACCTGGGGCTGGATGACGATCCGCGCCTGTACATTCGCGTTGGCGATGCCCTGGAACTGCTCGACACGGCTGAGCCGGCCGATCTGATTTTCGTCGACCTTTACACCGATGTCGGTCCGGGTGTCGGGCATCTGGCCTGGAGCTTTCTGGAAAACTGCCAGAAGCGATTGAATCCGGGTGGCTGGCTGGTCATCAATCAATGGGCTACCGACGACGGCAAACCCTTGGGCGCCGCGTTGTTGCGTGGTTTGTACCACCGACATTACTGGGAGCTGCCGGTGAAGGAGGGCAACGTGATTCTGATCGTGCCGTC
The DNA here is from genome assembly GCF_056402155.1 of Pseudomonas sp. P4_C1. NCBI lineage: Bacteria > Pseudomonadati > Pseudomonadota > Gammaproteobacteria > Pseudomonadales > Pseudomonadaceae > Pseudomonas > Pseudomonas sp. P4_C1. The sequence continues at coordinate 5,177 of NZ_JBFUHY010000069.1, read as the reverse complement.
GGAGCTGGATCAGGAACTGGACATGGACGGCCTGATCGCCCGCGCCGAAGCGCTGGCGCCACGGTTGGGGTATTCGCTGGATTCGTTGATCAAGTGCATTCGTCCGGCGACCTGAGTTGTCTGTGAAGGCGTCATCGCGAGTAAACTCGCTCCCACATTTGACTGCGATCCCCTGTGGGAACGAGCTTGCTCGCGATAGCCTTCCAACTGGCGCTACAAGGCTAAAGCCCTTTGAAGACTCCAGGCCGCCGCTCCACCATCGACCGCACACCTTCCTTGACGTCCTCGCTAGCCATCAACTTCTTGACCAGCAGAGGCAACGCCTGTGCCGCGGCGGTTTCGCCTTCATACCGGGCCTGTCGCGCAGACATCAGTGTCGCTTGAACGCCGAGCGGCGCCTGCCGGGCGATCCGTTCGGCCAGTTCAATCGCCCGGGGCAACAAGTCTTCACTGGCCATGACTTCCTGCACCAAGCCCAAGTGCAAGGCATCACGGGCGTCGAATTCGTCACCGGTCAATAACCAGCGCATGGCATTACCCCAACCGGAGACTTGATGCAGGCGCAGGGTGGCGCCGCCGAACGGGAAGAGCCCGCGTTGCACTTCCATCTGCGCGAACCGGGTGTTGCTGGCGCACAGGTTGATGTCGGCGGCCAGCATCAATTCGATGCCGATGGTCAGGCAATAGCCCTGGGCGGCGACGATCACCGGTTTGCTGACCCTGGGGCCGGCGAACACCCCCCACGGATCACAGCCGCCAGCGGGTACCTGCCAGCCTTCTGCGAGTGTGACACTGGCATTGACCAGGTCGAGCCCGGCGGTAAAGTGCTCGCCATGAGCGAACACCACCGCCACGCGTGCCTCGTTGTCGGCCTCGAACTCGCCATAGGCCAGGCTCAATGCGTTGAGCAGGTCGAGATCGAAGGCGTTGCGCTTGGCTACCCGATCCAGACCGATCATGAACACATGACCATGCCGTTCGCGGCTGACTCGACTGGAGCTGGGCTGATTCATGGAGTGATCCTCGGGGTGGGAAAGACGTGCCAGACCGGCGGTCTGCACGGCAAAGGGTGAACCGTTTTAGCGCCATCACCCGCAAGGCCGGGCCTTTGAAAAGTAGACGGCTGATCGATTATTCGCAAAGCCTGTGACACAACGGTGTATCCGGTGGATTTCGGATAAAAAAAGCTCCCTTTTTTGGCAAATTCCGGTATAGTGCGCGCCGGCCTTTAGCCGGGCCGCGTTTAGGTAGAGCAATTCCCCGAAGTCAGCTTCGGCTGCACGTCCGTACTGCGGACTCTCCCTTGACGATTCTTTTCATTCATTCGTTTTCGCAAATCCCCGCCGACAAAGCTGCCAGGGCGACTCTTGAGTCTCAACACGGCACGCGCAGCTTTGGAGCATGGGTCTTTGCGGATGCACTTAGAGGCAGACCCATGACCCAGGAAACCGGCGGCTTCGCCGCTTTTAATCTTAATCCGAATATTCTTGCAGCCGTCACCGCGACTGGCTACGAAGAGCCATCGGCTATTCAGCAGCAATCGATCCCGATCATCATGGCCGGTCACGACATGATTGGTCAGGCGCAAACCGGTACGGGTAAAACCGCTGCGTTCGCCCTGCCGATCCTGCATCGCATCGATCCTGCAAAGCGCGAACCGCAAGCCCTGATCCTGGCGCCAACTCGTGAGTTGGCGCTACAAGTTGCAACCGCTTTCGAAACCTACGCCAAGCAAATGCCGGGCGTAACTGTTGTGGCTGTCTACGGCGGCGCGCCGATGGGCCCACAGCTGAAAGCAATCCGTAATGGCGCACAGATCGTTGTCGCCACTCCGGGCCGTCTGTGCGACCACCTGCGTCGCGACGAAAAAGTACTGGCGACCGTGAACCACCTGGTTCTCGACGAAGCCGACGAAATGCTCAAACTGGGCTTCATGGACGACCTGGAAGTTATCTTCAAGGCCCTGCCTGTCACCCGTCAGACCGTATTGTTCTCGGCCACCCTGCCGCAGTCGATCCGTGCCATTGCTGAACGCCACCTGCGCGATCCGCAACACGTGAAGATCCAGACCAAGACCCAGACCGTTACCGCGATCGAACAGGCTCACCTGTTGGTTCACGCTGACCAGAAGACTTCGGCCGTTCTCAGCTTGCTGGAAGTGGAAGATTTCGACGCCCTGATCATGTTCGTGCGCACCAAGCAAGCGACCCTGGATCTGGCCAGTGCCCTGGAAGCCAAAGGCTACAAAGCCGCTGCGCTGAACGGTGACATCGCCCAGAACCAGCGTGAGCGCGTGATCGACTCCCTCAAGGATGGCCGTCTGGACATCGTTGTGGCGACCGACGTTGCTGCTCGTGGCCTGGACGTACCGCGCATCACTCACGTATTCAACGTTGACATGCCGTACGATCCGGAATCCTACGTTCACCGTATCGGCCGTACCGGTCGTGCCGGTCGCGAAGGTCGTGCACTGCTGCTGGTGACTCCGCGTGAGCGCCGCATGCTGCAAGTGATCGAGCGTGTAACCGGTCAAAAGGTTGCTGAAGTTCGCCTGCCAGACGCTCAAGCTGTTCTGGATGCGCGCATCAAGAAACTGACCAACAGCCTGTCGCCGCTGGTGGCCGATGCCGAATCGACTCACGGTGATCTGCTGGATCGCCTGACTGCCGACATCGGTTGCAGCCCGCGTGCCCTGGCCGCAGCCCTGCTGCGCAAGGCAACCAACGCTCAAGCGCTGACCCTGGCCGCTATCGAGAAAGAACGTCCACTGGTGCCGAACAACGCACCACGTGGCGATCGTCCAGAGCGTTCCGGTGATCGTCCTGAGCGTGGTGACCGCGAGCGTCGTGCTCCGATGCCACTGGGCGAAGGCCGTGCACGTTGCCGTACCGCGCTGGGCGCGCGTGATGGTATCGCTGCCAAAAACCTGCTGGGTGCCATCCTCAACGAAGGTGGTCTGGCGCGTGAAGCGATCGGTCGCATCCAGGTGCGTGACAGCTTCAGCCTCGTCGAACTGCCGGAAGATGGTCTTGAGAAGTTGCTGACCAAACTGAAGGACACTCGCGTTGCCGGTAAGCAGTTGAAGCTGCGTCGCTACCGCGAAGATTGATCCGCTTTCGGGCTGATTGATCGAACATAAAAAATCCCCGACTGGCTCGGGGATTTTTTTTGCCTGCTGTTTTTTGGGGGGAGGGGGGGACGCTTGAGCCCTGTGGGAGCGAGCCTGCTCGCGAAGGGAGCAACTCGGTCCATGGGCTAGCCGAAGCGATAGATGTCCATGCCCAATGCCCCCATGGTGAACCCCTGATGGGCAATGCTGAACGGTCCACCTGCAGCGCGGGCAAAGTACAGCGGCAACAAGTGTTCGTCGCTGGGATGGTTGCGCACGGCATTCGGCGCTTGTTTGCGATAGTCGTGCAATGCGGCTTCGTCGTTCGCGGCGAGTTTTTCGATCATCCAGTCACGAAACGCCTGGGCCCAGGGCTCAACACTTTCGGGACCGGCATGCCAGTCCAGTTCCCGCAGGTTGTGAGTGATGCTGCCGGAGCCGATCAGCAGCACGCCTTGCTCGCGCAGGCTGGCCAGCGCGTGGCCGACGCGGGTCTGCAGGGCGGGGCCGCCACGGGTGGGCAGCGAAACCTGGACAATCGGGATCTCTGCTTGCGGGTACATCAGCGATAAAGGCACCCAGACGCCATGGTCGAAAGGCCGATTGCTGTCGATACGGGCAGGAAAGCCAGCGGTTTTCAATAACTCGGCAACCTCTGCGGCGAGTCGTGGGTCGCCGGGAGCCGGGTACCGGACTTCGAACAGGGCTTTGGGAAAACCACCGAAGTCATGCCAGGTTTCCGGTTGTGGATTGCCGCTGACCAGCAGCTCATCGCTTTCCCAGTGTGCGGAAACAATCACGATGGCTTTTGGCTTCGGTATCTCGGCGGCCAGGCGGGCGAGTGCCGGCCCGCTGGCGCCGGGTTCCAGGGCGAGCATGGGGGAGCCGTGGGATATGTACAGGCTAGGGAACATGAATGAGCTCCTGAGAGTTAAGATGCAACATCTTCAGTCAGATCATTAATCTAAATCTAATATAAGTTTTAGGGTGTTTTGATCGAATTTTCGGGGTTAATTATGCAGCCTGAGTTTTGGCACAAAAAATGGGCGGCGAACCAGATCGGCTTTCACCTGCCGCAGGTGAACCCTCATCTGAAGCGGTTCTGGCCAGCGTTAAGCCTTGAAGAAGGTGCACGCGTGTTGGTGCCGTTATGTGGAAAAAGCCTGGATTTGCTATGGCTCGCCCATCAAGGCCATGAGGTCTTGGGAGTCGAATTGTCGGAAAAAGCCGTCGAGGAGTTTTTCAGCGAGCATGGTTTTGATCCGGCCGTCAGCGAGCAGGGGCCGTTCAAGGTTTATCGGGCAGGTTCCATCGAGCTTTGGTGTGGTGATTTCTTCGAGCTGACGGCAGGCGATGTTGCCGATTGCGCGGCGCTTTATGACCGCGCGGCGTTGATCGCGCTGCCGACGGAAATGCGAGAGCGCTACGCCGCCCATTTGAAGCGGATACTGCCGAAGGAGTCCCATGGTCTGGTGATTACTCTGGACTATGACCAGACGCAAATGCCCGGCCCGCCGTTTGCTGTACTCGATGATGAAGTGCAGCGATTGTTCGGGGACTCGTGGACGCTGAAGATTCTGGAAGATCAGGATGTGTTGAGTGAAGGCGGGAAATTCCTGGAGGCGGGTGTAACGCGGCTTGAGGAGCGGGTGTATCGGGTTTCCAGCCGGTAATTAAGTTGTTAGTCCCGGCCTCATCGCGAGCAAGCTCGCTCCCACAAGGGACCTGCGTCGTTCACAAATCACCTGTAGGAGTGAGCCTGCTCGCGATGAGGCCCTCACACACACACCAATAATTAGCAGACAAAAAAGGCCCGCATCGCTGCGGGCCTTTTGCTTGTGCGCCAGGCATGGCGCGTTGCGCGTAAGCGCAACCAGCTTGGCTGTGGTGGCCTCGCTGGTGACTTGGAGGTGAAAGTCCTCTACACACCCGGCAAGGGGAAGTGTTAGCCAGAGGCAAGGGTGTCGCGGGTGACTGCGAATCTGAAGGAAGCCCGAGGCAAAATGCTGGCCTGACGAACAGGAAGCGGATAGAGGCGGCGCAGCGGGGTAAGAAAGCGGGGTAAGAA
>NZ_JBFUHY010000068.1:0-26760 GCF_056402155.1 Pseudomonas sp. P4_C1 | reverse complement strand
GCCAGTTTCACCCCGAGGATGTTGAGGCCCATGAACACGATGTAGGCACCGACTGCCGCGTGTTTCGGGTCAAGGGCTGGAAACTGGACATTTAGGTAGGCGCCGATGGCCAGGGCAATCGCTGGCGGGGCGAAGACGAATTCGATCAGTGTCGCCAGCCCGGCGATCAACCCGCCTTTTTCGCCAAAGGCGCGACGGCTGTAGGCAAAGGGACCGCCGGCGTGAGGAATGGCGGTGGTCAGTTCGGTGAAACTGAAGATGAAGCAGGTGTACATGGTGGCGACCATGAACGAGGTCACCAGAAAGCCTAAGGTCCCGGCCACGCCCCAGCCATAGCTCCAGCCGAAATACTCTCCGGAAATCACCAGCCCGACCGCAATGCCCCACAGATGCAATGTGCCCAGCGTGGGTTTGAGTTGTGTGTTCATGTGTTTGCTCCCTGAGTGGTTTGGAAAGCCCAGGGGACGCCAGTGCAGTGGGCGTGCCATTTCGCGGTGGTGCGTCGTAATGGGATGAAAGGTGTCGTATCGAGGATGTTCGCTACTGGATGTGCGAATTTTTTGCGTCAGTCAGGGGCGCCGCTGGTTTGAATGCCGCTTTCGCGAGCAAGCCTGCATGCCCGCTACCCGACACCGCTGCAACGCGCAAACTTCGTATATCGATGCAGGTGCGGGCAGCGGCTGATGCTTAGGCTTGCTGAGTGAGGCACTCGCGCAACGCCGTTTGCCAGTCAGGTTGACTGACACCCCAATCGCGCTGCAAGCGACTGCAATCCAGGCGCGAGTTGAGCGGCCGGGCGGCGGGTGTCGGGTAGTCGCTGGACGGAATCGGAAACAGGTTGGCGCAGGGCTTGCCCTGTTGTCGCAATGCTTCGCCGATAGCCTGGGCGAAGCCAAACCAGGAGGTTTCACCTTGAGCGGTCAGGTGATAGGTGCCCCAGTTGGCAACTTCGTTCGCCTGCCAGCGTTCAATCAACGCAAGGGTGCTGTTGGCGATTGTACCGGCCCAGGTAGGTGCTCCGATTTGATCGGCGACTACACGTAACTCCGGTTTTTCTTGCAGCAAACGTTGCATTGTCAGCAGAAAGTTACGGCCATGAGTTGAATAGACCCAACTGGTACGCAGGATCAAGTGTTTACCTTGCACGTCCCTGATGGCCTGTTCACCGGCTAGCTTGCTCTTGCCGTACACCCCGAGCGGATTGGGCGTGTCGTCCTCGTTGTAAGGCCCGACTTTCGTCCCGTCGAATACATAGTCCGTGGAGTAATGTATCAACGGGATGTCGAGAGCCAGCGCTTCTTCGGCAAGGATACCGGGAGCTACGGCGTTAATGGCAAACGCTGATTGCGGTTCACTTTCTGCCAGATCAACCGCTGTATGGGCTGCGGCGTTGATGATCAGATCGGGCCGGACGCTTTGCACCTGACGGCGAATCTGATCGGGTTGCGCGAGATCGAGCTGATCGCGACCCAATACGATCAGCTCTCCAACAGCACCCAGCCGCCGTTGCAGCTCGTGTGAGACCTGACCATGCTGGCCATTGATGAGAACTTTCATAGGAACAGTCGATTCTCGTCGTGGGGCAAATCGGGCTCACACAAACGCATTACTCTTCCCCTGCCAATTTGGCCAGATACTGGCCATAGCCCGTCTTGCCGAAGTATCGGGCGCGTTCCAGCAGCTGTTCGCGATCGATCCAGCCATTTTCATAGGCTATCTCTTCCAGGCACGCCACTTTCAGGCCTTGGCGGTGTTCGATGGTTTGCACGTACTGAGAGGCTTCGAGCAAGCTATCGTGGGTGCCGGTGTCGAGCCATGCGAAACCTCGACCAAAACGCTCGACCTGCAGATCGCCACGTTGCAGATAGGCATTGTTGACGTCGGTGATTTCCAGCTCGCCGCGAGGCGAAGGTTTCACCGCCCTGGCGATCTCGATCACATCGTTGTCGTAGAAATACAGGCCGGTTACGGCATAACTGGATTTTGGATTTTTCGGTTTTTCTTCGATCGAAAGCGCACGGCCATCGCTGTCGAAATCGATGACACCGAAGCGCTCGGGGTCTTTGACCCAGTAACCGAACACGGTGGCGCCGGAGGAGCGTTTTGTCGCGTTCTGCAATTGTTCGCCAAAGTGCTGACCATGGAAGATGTTGTCGCCCAGGATCAGGCACACAGGGTCATCGCCAATGAACTCTTCGCCAATCAGAAAAGCCTGGGCCAGACCGTCCGGTGATGGCTGCTCGGCAAAGCTGAAGTTCACCCCGAACTGGCTGCCGTCACCCAGCAGATTGCGATACTGAGGCAGATCCTGCGGGGTGGAGATCAGCAGGATATCCTTGATGCCGGCCAGCATCAGCACCGAGATCGGATAGTAGATCATTGGCTTGTCGTAAACCGGCAACAGCTGTTTCGACACACCGAGCGTAATTGGATGCAGGCGTGTGCCCGAGCCACCCGCCAAAACGATACCTTTCATCATGCGAGCAACTCCTTGGAATTGATGGCACCGAGGCGTTCGCCCTGATAGCTGCCATCTTGAACACGACGGCACCATTGCATGTTGTCCAGGTACCATTGAACGGTTTTGCGCAAGCCGGTTTCGAACGTCTCTTCGGGCACCCAGCCCAGTTCTCGTTCAATCTTGCTGGCGTCGATTGCGTAACGTAAGTCATGACCAGGGCGATCCTGGACGAACGTGATCAGGTCGGCGTAGTGCGCAACGCCTTCAGGCTTGTGCGGTGCCAGTTCTTCAAGCAGGGCACAGATGCCACGTACCACGTCGATGTTCTTTTGTTCGTTGTGCCCGCCGATGTTGTAGGTTTCGCCGACGGTGCCAGTGGTCGCCACTTTGAGCAGTGCCCGGGCGTGGTCTTCGACGAACAGCCAGTCGCGCACTTGCAGGCCATTGCCATACACGGGCAGAGGCTTGCCGGCCAAGGCATTGAGGATGACCAGCGGAATCAGTTTCTCGGGAAAGTGGAACGGCCCGTAATTGTTCGAGCAATTGGTCAGCAGCACCGGCAAGCCATAGGTTCGCTGCCAGGCGCGGACCAGGTGGTCGGACGCTGCCTTGCTGGCGGAGTAGGGCGAGCTTGGTGCGTAGGGCGTCATTTCCGTAAACAGATCATCGACACCGTGCAGGTCGCCGTAAACCTCGTCGGTGGAAATGTGATGAAAGCGGAATGCGCTTTTCTCAGGCTCCGGGAGGGCTTGCCAATAGGCACGGGTGGCGTCGAGCAGGCTGTAGGTGCCGACGATGTTGGTCTGGATGAATTCCGATGGCCCGTCGATGGAACGATCGACGTGGGACTCCGCTGCCAGGTGCATGATCGCGTGAGGCTGGAAACGCGCCAGCACTGCACTGACGGTCGCCTGATCAACAATATCGGCCTGAACGAACTCATAGCGAGTGTCGTTGGCAATACTGGTCAGCGACTCGAGATTGCCGGCATAAGTCAGTTTGTCCAGGTTGAGCACTTCATGCTCAGTGTGTTGAATCAGCTCGCGAACAAGGGCCGAGCCTATGAAACCGGCCCCGCCGGTAATAAGGATACGCATGTTGGGTCAGCCTTTTTCAATAATGCGAATGGCGGTAGCTTGCAGGCGCGAGCGGGGAGGTGCAAGAGTTCCTGACCCCATTCGGTTGCGTCACGTCAATCGGGCTGGATTATCCATGACTTGCAGCCGTCACTCACTACTCTCGCGCACAATTTAGAGCACTAATTACAACACGCCCGGTTTTTTCTGTACTGGAGCGCCTTTCCGCACCCTGTAACCCCTGCGTAAACCCACTCTTTACGCTTTCTTTATGCTCCGCCCGCACCCTCGGTCTCGTTCCTTTACAGCCGCCTTTCCGACAATGACTCCACACACGGCAATACGCCGTAACACGGAGAACTTCCATGAGCGTTCTGGACGGAGTGTCACTGCTGCTGGCAGTGGGGCTGTTCATTTATCTGTTGGTTGCGCTGCTGCGCGCGGACCGGAACTAGGAGCGGCTATGCACAGTTATGACTATTGGCTGATCCTCGGTTTTTTCGCCCTGGTATTGGTCCCGGCGCCGTTTCTCGGGCGCTTCTACTACAAGGTGATGGAAGGGCAGCGCACCTGGCTGACGCCGGTCCTCGGGCCGGTCGAACGTGGCTGTTACCGGCTGGCCGGGGTTGACCCGCAAGCTGAACAGAGCTGGCAGAAATACGCCCTGGCCTTGCTTGCCTTTAACCTCGCGGGTTTCCTGCTGCTGTTCTCGATCCTGCTGTTCCAGGACCACCTGCCGCTGAACCCGCAGAACCTGCCGGGTCAGGAGTGGACGCTGGCGTTCAACACCGCCGTCAGCTTCATGACCAACACCAACTGGCAGGCCTACAGCGGCGAAGCGTCCTTGAGCTATCTGAGCCAGATGGTCGGCCTCACCGTGCAGAACTTCGTCAGCGCCGCCACCGGCCTGGCCGTACTGGTTGCGCTGTGCCGCGGCATCGGTCGCAAATCCACTGCATCGCTTGGCAACTTCTGGGTCGATATGACTCGCGCCACCCTCTATGGCCTGCTGCCGCTGTGTCTGCTGCTGGCGCTGTATCTGGTCTGGCAGGGCGTGCCGCAAACCTTCGCCCAGTATTTGAATGCGGTGACGGTGCAAGGCGTTGACCAGGTCATTCCCCTTGGCCCGGCGGCCAGTCAGATTGCGATCAAGCAATTGGGCACCAACGGTGGCGGTTTCTTCGGCGTGAACTCGGCGCATCCGTTCGAGAACCCGACGGCGTGGAGCAACCTGTTTGAAATGACCTCGATCATTCTGATCCCCGTCGCGCTGGTCTTCACCTTCGGTCATTACGTGAAGGACCTGCGCCAGAGCCGCGCGATCATCGCCTGCATGCTGGCGCTGTTCCTGATCGGCGGTGCGACCTCGCTGTGGGCTGAATACCAACCGAACCCGGCCCTGAACAACGTCGCTGTCGAACAGACCGCGCCGCTTGAAGGCAAGGAGGCGCGCTTCGGCACTACCGCCACGGTGTTGTGGTCGGTGACCACCACGGCCGCGTCCAACGGTTCGGTCAACGGTATGCACGACAGTCTTAACCCGCTGAGCGGCATGGTGGCGCTGGTCAACATGATGGTCGGCGAAGTGATCTTCGGTGGCGTTGGCGCCGGGCTCTACGGCATGTTGCTCAATGTGTTGATCGCGGTGTTCCTCGCCGGCCTGATGATCGGTCGTACTCCGGAATACCTCGGCAAGAAACTGCAGGCCAAAGAAGTGCAATTGCTGGTGGTGACCCTGATGGTCATGCCGATTGGCGTACTGGTGCTCGGCGCGATCGCCGCCAGCCTGCCAGGCCCGGTGGCCGCCGTGAGCAACCCCGGCGCTCATGGTTTCAGTCAGTTGCTCTACGCCTACACCTCGGCCAGTGCCAACAACGGTTCGGCGTTTGGTGGTTTCGGCGCCAATACCCCATTCCACAACCTGATGCTGGGCCTTGGCATGTTGATCGGTCGCTTCGGCTACATCCTCCCGGTTCTGGCGTTGGCCGGCAGCCTGGCGATGAAGAAAACCGCCCCGATCGGACAAAACAGCTTCCCGACCCACGGCCCACTGTTCGTGACCCTGCTGACCGTGACCATTTTGCTGGTGGGTGGTTTGACCTTCCTGCCGACCCTGGCATTGGGACCAATCGCTGAACATCTGAGCATGGGATTCTAAGGAAACCATCATGAATATGCCTGCAATCAAGCCTGCCGCCGTCAAGGCAGCGGAGCAACCGAAAACCGCAATCTCGGCCCTCTGGCGCCCGGCGCTGGTGCAAGCCTTTGTCAAGCTCGACCCACGGCAACTACAGCGTGCGCCGGTGATGCTGGTGGTCGAACTGACGGCGATCCTGACCACCGTGTTGTGCTTCATTCCCGACACAGCCGTGCCGACTTTCGTCGCCGCGCAAATCGCTGTGTGGCTGTGGTTCACCGTACTGTTCGCCAACTTCGCCGAAGCCCTGGCCGAAGGTCGCGGCAAGGCCCGCGCTGACAGCCTCAAAGCCGGCAGTGAAGGCTTGAGCGCCCGCCGCAAGACCGGCAACGGCACGTTCCAAGTGGTGCCGGCCACCAGCCTGCGCAGAGGTGATGTGGTGCGCGTCGAAGCGGGGGAGATGATTCCCGGTGACGGCGAGGTGATCGAAGGCATCGCGGCGGTCAACGAAGCGGCGATTACCGGTGAATCGGCGCCCGTGATTCGCGAGTCCGGTGGCGACCGTTCGGCCGTTACCGGCAACACCCGACTGGTGTCCGACTGGTTGCTGGTGAAAATCACTGCCAACCCCGGCGAGTCGACCCTCGACCGCATGATCGCGTTGGTGGAAGGCGCCAAACGCCAGAAAACCCCGAACGAAGTGGCGCTGGATATCCTGCTGATCGGCCTGACCCTGATCTTCCTGCTGGTCGTGGTGACCCTGCAACCGTTCGCCCACTTCGCCAACGGCAACTTGCCGCTGGTGTTCCTGGTGGCGCTGTTGGTCACGTTGATTCCGACCACCATCGGCGGTTTGCTCTCGGCTATCGGTATCGCCGGGATGGATCGTCTGGTGCGCCTGAACGTGATCGCCAAGTCCGGTCGTGCGGTGGAAGCGGCGGGGGACGTGCACGTCCTGCTGCTGGACAAGACCGGCACCATCACCTTCGGTAACCGTCGTTGCACTGCGGTCTATGCTGCACCAGGCGTCACTGCCAAAGAACTGGCTGAAGGTGCGTTGTTTGCCTCGCTGGCCGATGACACTGCTGAAGGCAAGTCCATTGTCGAGTACTTGCGTGGCCTTCACCCTCAGCCGGAGCCCACCGCCGAGCTGCTGAGCGCCGTGCCGTTCAGTGCCGAAACCCGCTTGTCCGGTGTCGACTATCAAGGGCGCGTGTACCGCAAAGGCGCAGTGGATTCGTTGCTGGCCTTTGTCGGCCTCAAGCGGGCTGATCTGGCTGCACCGTTGTCCCGTGAAGTCGACAAGATCGCCCAAAGTGGCGGCACCCCGCTGCTGGTGTGTGCCGACGGCAAGTTGCTCGGCGCGATCCACCTCAAGGACGTGGTCAAACCCGGCATCCGCGAGCGTTTTGCCGAGCTGCGCAAGCTGGGGATCCGCACCGTCATGGTCACCGGCGACAACCCGTTGACCGCCGCTGCCATCGCCGCTGAAGCGGGTGTGGACGATGTTTTGGCCGAAGCCACGCCGGAGAAAAAACTGGCGCGCATTCGTCACGAGCAAAACGACGGTCGCCTGGTTGCGATGTGCGGCGACGGCGCCAACGACGCCCCGGCCCTGGCCCAGGCGGACGTCGGCATGGCGATGAACGATGGCACGCAAGCGGCACGCGAAGCGGCCAACATGGTCGACCTCGACAGCGATCCCACCAAGCTGCTGGACGTGGTGCAGATCGGCAAGGAATTGCTGGTTACCCGCGGTGCGCTGACGACCTTCTCCATCGCCAACGACGTGGCCAAGTACTTCGCGATTCTGCCGGCGCTGTTTGCCGCGATCTACCCGCAACTGGGCGTGCTCAACGTGATGCACCTGAGCAGTCCGCAGAGCGCGATTCTCTCGGCGATTGTGTTCAATGCCCTGATCATCGTGGTGCTGATTCCTCTGGCACTGCGCGGTGTGCGGGTTCAAGCGGCGAGTGCGGCGGCGTTGCTGCGGCGCAATCTGCTGATCTACGGCCTGGGCGGGATCCTGGTGCCGTTCGTGGGCATCAAGGCGATCGACATGCTGTTGACGGCGTTGCATCTGGTTTGACTGCGTGGTGTGCCAGATAAACCGCCATCGTCGGAACGCCGCCCGGAGCAAGCTCGCTCCCACAAAAGCGCCCCATACCCTGTGGGAGCGAGCTTGCTCGCGATGGATGCGCCACGGTGCACCTGACTTGTGAATTCGAGGATTTTGAAATGTCCACATTGATACGCCCGGCCCTGAGCCTGCTGGTCCTGATGACGCTGATCACCGGCGTGGCTTATCCACTGGTAGTCACTGGGGTGGCCCAGGTTGCATTCCCGGATCAGGCCAATGGCAGCCTGCTGCGTGATGCCGAGGGCAAGGTCCGCGGCTCCTCGCTGATCGCCCAGGATTTCGTCGGCGACGCCTGGTTCCACCCGCGTCCTTCGGCCGGTGCCTTTGCCACCGTGTCGAGCAGTGCCAGCAACCTGTCGCCGAGCAACCCGGCGCTGGCAACGCGGGTCATCGACGATGCCAACAAACTGCTGGTGCCAGGCCAGGGGGCGGTGCCATTGGCGCTGGTCACTACGTCCGGCAGCGGTCTCGATCCGCACTTGCCACCGGCAGCGATTGCCTATCAACTGGTGCGTGTCGCGACGGCGCGCAACCTGCCTGTGGCGACCCTGCAGCAACTGCTGGACGCCCACATCGAACAGCCACTGGTAGGCCCGCCGGTGGTGAATGTGCTTGAGTTGAATCTGGCACTGGAAAAACTTTAGATCCGTGGCGCGGCCTATCGCGAGCAGGCTCGCTCCTACAGATGTGCGCATTCCAAATGTAGGAGCGAGCCTGCTCGCGATGACGGCCTGAAAAGCATCACATCAACATCAGAAAAACGAGAACTTCAAACATGAGCAACTCCGGCCGCGCCGACGCGCTGTTAGCAGACCTGCCCCGCGATGGCCGTGGCCGGCTCAAGGTGTTTCTCGGCGCTGCGCCGGGTGTCGGCAAGACCTACGCTATGTTGCAAGCGGCCCACACCCAGTTACGCCAAGGGGTGAAAATCATCGCCGGCGTCGTCGAAACCCACGGCCGCGCCGAAACCGAGGCTCTGCTCGGCGGCTTGCCGCAGCAGCCGTTGGTGCGCTCGGAATACCGTGGCGTGATGCTCGAAGAAATGGACCTCGACGGTCTGATCAAAGCCAAGCCGAAATTGGTGCTGGTCGACGAACTGGCGCACACCAATGCCCCCGGTAGCCGTCACGAAAAGCGCTGGCAGGACATTCAGGAGCTGCTCGCCGCGGGCATTGACGTGTACACCACGGTCAACGTCCAGCATCTGGAAAGCCTCAACGACCAGGTGCGCGGCATCACTGGCGTGCAGGTCCGTGAAACCCTGCCGGACTGGGTGTTGCAGGAAGCCTATGAACTGCTGCTGATCGACTTGCCGCCACGGGAGCTGCTGGAGCGCCTGCGCGACGGCAAGGTCTATGTGCCGGAGCAGGCGCGGGCGGCCATCGACGCGTTCTTTTCCCAGACCAACCTGACGGCCCTGCGCGAACTGGCGATGCAAACCGCGGCGGCTCAGGTCGATAACGATCTGGCCCAAGGGTATCGTCAGTTGGGGCAAGCGGCACCGGCCGTGCGCGGGCGTTTGCTGGTAGGGGTCGACGGCGATGCCCAGGCTGAGCGTTTGGTACGGCATGCCAGTCGTGTGGCCCAGCGGCGGCACCTGCCCTGGAGCCTGGTGCACGTGGACAACGGCAGCGTGCGTGACGAGCAGTCGCGCCTGCGCCTGCAAAGCGCCCAGCAACTGGCCGAACGACTGGGCGGCGAAGTAGTGTTGCTGCGCGCCGGTGAAGTGGCGAAGACCCTGATCCAGCATGCCGCCGAACGTCGTGCCAGCCTGGTGCTGGTCGGTCAGTCCCGACCGCGTTTGCGCCGGCGTCTGTTCGGTGGCGGGTTGGCAGCGCGGTTGCTGCGCAATGCTCGCGGACTGGAAATCAACGTTCTCGACAGCGACCACCAACAGGATCAACCCCATCAGCGGTCGATGCATTCGCTGGTCTGGTTCGACTACGCATTGGCCGTTGTCGCGACGGTTCTGGCCAGCGCCCTGGCCTGGGCCGTGGCGAGCGTGCTGCCACTGCCGAACATCTCGCTGGTGTTCCTTGCGGCGGTATTGCTGGTGGCGGTGCGCAGCAGTCTCGGGCCGGCGCTGGCCTGTGCGGCGCTGTCGTTCCTGACCTATGACTTCCTGTTCATTCCACCGATTTTCTCTTTCAGCATCCAGCGCGAAGAAGACGTGCTGACCTTGCTGTTCTTCCTGCTGATGGCGGCCCTCACCGGCAACCTCGCGGCGCGCCAGCGCAGGCAATTGCAGGCGCTGCGCGATACCCAGGAAGAGACCACTGAATTGCTCGACCTGTCGCGCAAACTTACCGCTGCCACCGACCGCCAGGCCGTGGTCAGCGCGGCCGCCCAGCACCTCAACGGTTGGAGCGACGTACAACTGTGCCTGCTCAATCGCGACGGGCAGAGTGGCTGGAAAGTCGAAACCGGTGGCCCGCTGGAGTTTGCCGAAGCCGAGCGCGCCGCCGCCGACTGGGCCTGGCAGCACGACCAACCGGCGGGTGCGGGCACCGGCACCTTGCCGTTCGGCCGCTGGTGGTGGTGGCCATTATCGGTGGAGGACGGCCCGTTGGCGTTGCTCGGCGTGTGCGCCAGGGAAGGCCAGACCCTGAGCGGCCAGCGCCGACGCTTGTTGACCGCGCTGAGCCAGCCGCTGGCCCAGGCGCTGGCCCGGGCACAACTGGCCGATGATCTGGAAGCGGCGCGGCTGCACGGCGAAACCGAGCAACTGCGCAGTGCCTTGCTGGCTTCGGTGTCCCACGATTTGCGCACACCGTTGACGTCCATGCGCGGCAGTATCGACAGCCTGCTGGCCCTGGGTGAGGCGATCCCGCTGGAGGATCGACGTGAGTTGCTCGAAGGCACCCGCGATGAAGCCGAACGTCTAGACCGCTACATTCAAAACCTGCTCGACATGACCCGGCTGGGCCACGGCGCGCTGAAGCTTGCACGGGACTGGGTGTCGCCGGCCGATATCATCGGCAGTGCGCTCAATCGCTTGCGCGCGGTACTCGCGTCGCTGCAGGTCAGCACCGAAGTACCGGCGCAATTGCCGCTGCTGTTCGTGCATGCCGCGCTGATCGAACAGGCACTGGTCAACGTGCTGGAAAACGCCGCGCGGTTTTCGCCGTCCCACGGGCGTTTGCAATTGCGCGCAGGGGCCGATGACAGTGAGCTGTTTTTCTCGGTCAGCGATGAGGGACCGGGGATTCCGGAAGAGGAGCGGGCGAAGATTTTCGACATGTTCTACACCGCGGCGCGGGGTGATCGTGGCGGGCAGGGTACCGGGCTGGGGTTGGCAATTTGTCAGGGCATGGTCGGTGCCCATGGCGGGCGCATCAGCGTTGCCGACGGTATCGAGGGGCGCGGTACCTGCATCACGTTGCACCTGCCGCTACAGGCTCAGCCGGGATACGAGAGTGAAGCCTGATCGTGCTTGCGCTACTCTCTTGCCACTTCTTTGTGTTGATGTGAATTCATGAGCCAGACCGCGACCATTTTGGTCATCGACGACGAGCCGCAGATCCGCAAATTCCTGCGCATCAGCCTCGCTTCCCAAGGCTATAAAGTGCTGGAGGCCGGCACCGGCAGTGAAGGATTGGCACAAGCCGCGTTGAACAAACCGGATTTGCTGGTGCTCGATCTCGGCTTGCCGGACATGGACGGCCAACAGGTATTGCGCGATTTTCGCGAGTGGTCGACGGTGCCAGTGCTGGTGCTCTCGGTGCGCGCCGGTGAAGGGCAGAAGGTCGAAGCCCTGGATGGCGGTGCCAATGACTACGTGACCAAGCCGTTCGGCATTCAGGAATTCCTGGCACGGATTCGTGCGTTGTTGCGCCAGGCGCCCGTCGGCGAGGTGCAACAAGCGGCGCTGACCTTCGGTCCGTTGACGGTCGACCTGGCGTATCGCCGGGTGCTGCTCGACGATGTCGAAGTCGCCCTGACTCGCAAGGAGTATGCCGTGCTGGCGCAACTGGCGCGGCATCCCGGGCGGGTGATCACCCAGCAGCAATTGCTCAAGGACATCTGGGGACCGACTCACACCGAAGACACTCATTACCTGCGCATCGTGGTCGGGCACTTGCGCCAGAAACTGGCGGATGACCCGACCCGGCCACGGTTCATCGTGACCGAGGCGGGGGTGGGGTATCGGTTGTTGGGTGAGGGTAGCCTTTAGTTTTGTGCTGAATGATCCGGCCCCATCGCGGGCAAGTCGGATCGCCGCACCGCCGCCCCCACAATGACCGTGTCGGTCACAAATCATGTGTACGACGCGAACCCTGTGGGAGCGAGCTTGCTCGCGATGAGGCCCTTACATTCAATCGAGAGTTTTCAGACTTTCAGTTCTGCTCATTCTCATACCGATCCAGCGTATCCCGCGCAATCTCCCGTCCCAGCGCGATCAGCTCCGGCGCCTTGTAGAACTCGAAAAACCGGCACACGCGCTTGGGCACGTTGATCAGGATGTCCGGCGGATACCCGGCAATCTTGTACTGCGCCAGCGACGTCTGCATCACCTCGAAACTCTGGTTGATCAAATCCAGCAAGGACGCCGGCCCGACGTTGTCGATGATGAACGAACCGGTGGCGGAGCGGGGTGCGCCACCGGTTTGCGGAGCGGCCGCGGGTTGCTGCGCTTCGGGCTGGGCGGATTCGATCCACGGATTGAGGTCTGCCCCTTCGGCCCTCAGGGCTTCCTGCTCGAGGAGCAACAGTTGCTCGGCCTGCTTGCGGCGGAACGGCAGCTTCGAGCCGAGGGAGTTGATAAGGCTGTCGAAGCGGGTCTTGAAGGCGGCGGGACGCTGGATGACCGGCATTTGATAGTGGCGCTGGTTGGTGGAGTTGAGGTTGACCGCGATGATCAGGTCGCAATGGCTCGACACCACCGGCACGATCGGTAGCGGGTTGAGAATGCCGCCATCGACCAGCATGCGGTTGCCCTGCATCACCGGGGTAAACAGGCTGGGAATCGCTGCCGAGGCGCGCATGGCCTGATGCAGGCAACCTTCCTGGAACCAGATTTCCTGCTGGTTGGTCAGGTCGGCGGCAACGGCGGTGTAGGGGATGCGCAAGTCTTCGATGYTGATCTCGCCGACGATCTTGCGGATCTGCCCGAACACCTTCTCGCCACGAATCGCCCCCAGACGAAAACTGACGTCCACCAGACGCAACACGTCGAGATAATCCAGGCTCTCGATCCAGTCGCGGTATTCATTGAGTTTGCCGGCGGCGTAGATCCCGCCCACCACCGCGCCCATGGAGCAACCGGCGATACAGGCAATGTCATAGCCGCGCCGTTCGATCTCTTCAATGACCCCGATATGGGCATAACCCCGAGCTCCACCCGAGCCCAATACCAGTGCGACACGCTTTTTCATGAATCGCCCTCGTTTGAATGGTTCAACAATGCACCCATCGAGGGTCATGCTTCAATCGCCATGGTCGTTCGGTGGGGCAAGAGCGTCGTATTTTCGACATTCCATGGCGGCACATGGTTATTCTCCTCGGCGCTATAGTTTGCATAGCGGACCAATGGCACTTTTCAGGTGCCACACCGTCTTACCTGCACGACTGTTGACCTATCTTTGAGGAGTGAGTGATGAAAGCCTGGATCTGCGTGCCATTGATTGCCCTGGCGCTCGCCGGTTGTGCCGGCAAAACCGCTTATCGCGACAGTTGCGGTAGTAACCTGGATGCCGCGTGGCATGAGCTGGATCTGGCCAAGGCCGAAGGTTTCGCCGGGACCGTCAGTTACTCCAAGGCCTTGTCGCTGTTGACCGCGGCCAAGACCCAGCAGCAGTTCGAGGGGTTCGAAGGCTGCTCCCACAAGGCCGAGAAGGCCCGTTTCTATATTCGTGAGTCGCGCGCGGGGCGTTGAAGGCAAAAAGCAGCTGCAGGCTCTAAGCTATGAACTGCAAGACTCATCGGGTTTGCAGCTCGTAGCTTGCAGCCTGGCGCTGTTTACGGAGTAAACCCCCATGATCGATCGGTTGGTGGCTCGTGTCCTGGGCCTGGAAGTTCGTCTGCTGGCCTGTCAGGCTCGCTTGAAAGAGCGTACTGACCCCGAAGCGTTACACGATCTGCGCACTACCATGCGTCGGTTGCGCAGCCTGTTGCGACCCTTGCGCGGGCAGCCCGGTGTAGAGCAACTGGAAGCGGCCGCCTCCCGGGTGGGCGAACTGAGCACGCCATTACGTGATCGCGAGGTGTTGGCGGCATACCTGCTCCAGCACCATCAACCCCAAGCCGCACACCGACGCATGGCGCAAATGGCCGAGGCCTATCCGGCCGTGGCGGCCAGCCCTGAACTTGTGCAATTGCTGATCGTCCTCGATGCATTTCCGCGTTTTCTGCGCGCGGCCCAGCGCCAGGGATTGCTCAAGGGCTTGCGCAAGCGCATCGAAAAACGCCTGGGCAAGCAGTGGGAAAAACTCGACGAGGCACTGCACGACCCGGCCCACGACCGTCATCGGCTGCGCCTGCTGATCAAGCGCGTGCGCTATGGCATCGACGCTTACCCTGAGCTGGATCGATTGCCGAAAGCAGCCATGCCCCGATTGAAAGCGGCCCAGGGCGCGCTGGGTGACTGGCACGATTGCGTGCAATGGCTGGCCATGGCTGAACAGGAAGCGGATTTGCAGCCCTGTGTTGCGGTCTGGAACGCTACCATGGCCGAGGCTGAACAGCGTGCGGACCGGGTGCTGGAAAAACTCAGCAAGGCATGTTTCAAATCCTGAAAACACCGGAGATCCATTGTAGGAGCGAGCCTGCTCGCGATGAGGTCGTGACATTCAACATTGATGTTGGCTGTCCGGGCGCTATCGCGAGCAGGCTCGCTCCTACAGGTTATATGTTCGGCACGAGCCTTGTGCGGCTCATCTGTCAGTCAATTTGGCCGGAATAGGCGATGTATCAACTACGCCAGATGGTTAAGATCCCTTCATCTTTTTCCGATCCCTGAGGTTTTCATGCGCTTTTCCGAACTGCTCGACGCTGTCCGTAGTCAGCCAGCGGAGCTGTCTATCCCGGCCTCCTGGGCCCAGGGGCGCGCCAGTTTCGGTGGCCTGGTGGCCGCCCTGCAGTACGAAGCCATGCGTGCCCGGGTGCCAGCGGATCGCCCGGTGCGCTCGCTGGCAATCACCTTTGTCGGCCCGGTTGAACCCCAGGTTCCGGTCAGTTTTGAGGTCGACGTGTTGCGCGAAGGCAAGGCGGTCAGCCAGGTGTTGGGCCGGGTGATGCAGAAGGGGCAGGTGGTGACATTGATCCAGGGCAGTTTTGGCGCCTCACGCCCTTCGGAAGTGGCGGTGGTCGCTGAGCCGGCACCGGAAATGAAGCACTGGGACGAGTGCCAGGAATTGCCTTTTGTCGAAGGCGTCATCCCGGAATTCATGCGGCATCTGGCGATGCGCTGGAGTGTCGGCGGGCTGCCGTTCAGCGGCAGCACATCCCGGCAAATGGGCGGCTGGGTGCGCTTGCGCGGTGGCGTAAAGGAAGAGGCCATCAGCGAGGCGCATATTCTGGCGCTGGTGGACGCCTGGCCACCGGCCCTGATGCCGTTTTTGAAGAAGCCGGCGATGGGCAGCACGCTGACCTGGACCATCGAATTCGTGCAGCCGCTGCTGGAACTGAACACCCTGGACTGGTGCAAGTATCTCGTCGAGACCGAGCACGCCGCCGACGGCTACGGGCATGCTGCCGCGAAAATGTGGAGCGCGGATGGCCGGTTGATCGCCATGAGCCGGCAGACGGTGACCGTGTTCGCCTGATCAGTGACGGCGGTGGCGCTCACGCCAGGCGCGCCACCAGCCACCGCTGAGGAAGAACCGTGGAAACGTCAGGAACTGCTCGACCAACAGGCGCGATATCGCATCCTTGCGATCGCTGAAGGGGTCGGCGGCTTGCGTTTCCAGGCGGTGGCCGTGGCGTTGCAAGGCCAGCGCCGCAATCACCCCGATCACGCCGATGGCGATGTTCGAAAGGGTCAGGCTGAACAACCCGGACACAATCAGCAGAAACGCAACGATGAACAACGGCACCGCGATCAGGTGCAGCACCAGATTGGTCGGGTGCTGATGATTGTTCGGGTACGCTCGCCATTGCCAGGCGGGAAGGTTGGGGTGACGTTTGCCCATGATGCTGATCCTCGATCCATGTTGAACACATGTAATGAAGAATAGGCCCGGTCAATGCTGGCGGCGAATCAAGGCTGGCTATTGGCTTGATAGGTGTCATGGCCAATTATGATGTTGTCTGATCTGACGCTTTCGTCGGAACGCCGCCCGGGGCAAGTCCGCTCCCACAGTAGTTAGTGGTTGAACACAAAGTTTGCGATCAACCGAGAAACCTGTGGGAGCGGGCTTGCCCGCGATGAGGCCCTCAAAGTTTGAGCTGACCGATAGCCTTGCTCAACTCTCCGGCCAACACCGCCAGCTCATTGCTGGTGGTCGCCGACGTCACCGTCTGCTGCACCGTGTTCTCGGTCACGTCACGGATGCTCACCACCGCCCGGTTCATCTCTTGCGCCACCTGACTCTGCTGCTCGGCTGCCACAGCAATTTGCGTATTGCTTTCACGCATCTGCGCTACCGCGCCAGTGATCTCGGCTAAAGCGGCCCCGGCCTCTTGCGCCTGCTGCACGCAATCGTCGGCCTTGAGCGAACTCTCTTGCATGAAATCCACGGCGTCCCGTGTGCCGGCCTGCAATGCCGACACCATGATCGTGATTTCGTCCGTGGAGGCCTGCACGCGTTTGGCGAGGTTGCGCACTTCATCGGCAACCACCGCAAACCCGCGCCCCATCTCGCCGGCCCGGGCCGCTTCGATGGCGGCGTTCAGTGCCAGCAGGTTGGTCTGCTCGGCGATGCTGTGAATCACGTTGACCACGCCATTGATCTTCTGGCTGTCCTCGGCCAGGCGTTGAATCATCTCGGCGGTCTGCTGGACGCCGGTAGACAATCCGGCAATCGACCTCTGCACCCGCGTCACCACTTCCCGCCCGCTGCTGGCCAGGGTATCGGCCGATTGCGAAAGGTCACGGGTGGCGCCTGCGTGTTGGGCAATGTGATAGACCGTGGCCGTCATTTCGTTGATCGCCGTGGCCGCCTGGTCGGTTTCGCTTTGCTGGCCCAGCATGCCGTGGCGCACTTCATTCATGCTGGCCGCCAGCCGCGCGGCACCATCATCCAGTTGCCGGGCGGTGCTGGCGACAGTATTGACCACTCGTTGATAACCGGCCTGCATGGCGTTGAAAGCATTGGCCATTTGCCCGACTTCGTCGTTGCAAGCCAATGGCACGCGGGCCGACAGGTCTCCGGTTTTCTCCACGTGCAACATGACGTCCTTCAAGGTGTTGAGCTGGCTGAGCAGGAAGCGGATCAATAACTGCGATGCGCCGAGCATTGCCAGCATCAGGATGAACACGGCCAACGCGTAGTTGGCGAAGCGCTCGCTGAACACCTGGCTCAGACTTGGGCCGTGGGCAATCACGGCCACCTGCTGACCACCAATGCGGGTAAAGACTTCGGCGCCCATCAACGGGTTGTCACCGAACAGCGGCATCGCGTTGATCTCGACCCAGCCATTCGCATTGGCCAGTTCCGGCACGGTTTGCCCATCGAGCATGGGCGCCCCCCCGCGATTGTACGTCAGCAGATTTGCGGCGTTGGGCAGCGGCTGCCCTGCGGGCCAGGCTTCGAGCAGTCGCGCCTGGGCCTGGGCCGAAGCCTGGTTGGCATGACTGCGAGCGTGCTGTTCGAGCTGCACCGCGTATAACACCAGCAACAGGGTGGTGATGAAGGCGACGGCGTTGACCGCCCAGAATTTGTATTTCAGCGAAATATTGCTAAGCCAGGCACCCATGGAGGTTTTCTCTGATAGCGGAAACAGTTTTGGCAAGGTGCCATTATTGTGCCGCTACTCAGGTGGCTGATTCTTGATGCAGATCAACGGGCTGCACCATTACTCCTTGTAGGAGCGAGCCTGCTCGCGATGGCGATGCAACATTCACCATTGAGGTGACGGTTAGATCGCATCGCGAGCAGGCTCGCTCCTACAGGGGTAACGTTTACAGGTCGATAGTGGGCAGCCCATAAAACGCCCGTGCGCACGCAGTTGTGTGCGCCGCCAGATCTTCCTGGCTTTCTGCGCGATGCAGCGCCACTTCACGCAATACTTCGGTCAGGTATGCTGGCTCGTTTCGCCCGTTTTTCGGCTTGGGGCGCAGGCTGCGCGGCAGCAGATACGGTGCATCGCTTTCGAGCATCAGGCGTCCACGCTTGATTTCCTTGACCAGCGGATGCAAATGCGTGCCCCGGCGCTCGTCGCAAATCCAGCCGGTAATGCCGATGTGCAGATCAAGGTCGAGATAGCTGAACAGTGCCTTCTGTTCTCCGGTGAAACAGTGCACCACGGCAGCCGGCAGTTGATCGCGGAAGTCGCGCAGGATCTCCAGCAAACGCTGGCTGGCATCGCGTTCGTGGACAAAAACGGGCAACTGCAATTCAACGGCCATGGCCAGGTGTTCTTCGAAGACCTTTTCCTGCTGCGCACGCGGCGAGAAGTCACGGTTGAAGTCCAGCCCGCATTCGCCCACGGCCACCACATTCGGCTCCTTGAGCAAGCTGCGCAACCGTCGGGCGCTGTCGGCGTTCCAGTCGCTGGCGCAATGAGGGTGAATACCGGCGGTGGCGAACAGGCGCTGAGCGCTTTCGTCCAGTTGCTGGCACAGCTCAAGAGCCTGTTCACTGCCCTCGACACTGGTGCCGGTCAGCACCAGTTGGCACACGCCGGCCGCATAGGCACGGTCGAGTACGGCCTGGTGTTTGTCGGCAAAACTGGCGTTGGTCAGGTTGACGCCGATATCGATGAGTTGCATGGTGCTACCTCGGCCCAAAGGCCGGAAAGCATATCAGAGCCGTGGATTTATAAGAAAAGCCAAGAACTACAACGGGTTAACGCTGTCTCTTGAGCCGCGGGCCAGACCGGGTTGGTAGTTTTGCCATCATTGTGCCAGTCTTGCTCGCGTTGCCAGCGCCCTGGGCGCTCTGTTTTGTCGCTGCGCTTGATGCCATCTGTCATTGAAGCGGGCCTCATATTCTTTCCGGAGAGTGGATGATTCGTCCCTCGGTTTTGCTACTGCTGTGCTGTTCGCTGCTACTGCCGATGTCGGCGGTCGCGCGTCTGCCCGGGCCACTGCAAGCCGTACCGGCCAGCGAGGTACGGGACCTTGCGCAAATCCGCAGCAGTCGTGTGCTGCGGGTGTTGGTCAACCAGAGCCGTAACAGTTCCGGGGAAGTCCAGGGGCAGGCGATCGGGGTCGAATACCATCGCTTGAGAGCGTTCGAGCAATACCTCAACGGCCATGCCCGTGACGGTCAGGAAATCACCCTCAAGATCATTCCCAAGGCCAAGGATCAATTGCTCGGCGCATTGCAGCGCGGGGAGGGCGATCTGGTGGCGCCAGGTGAGTTGCTCGATCTGCAAGCGGGTTTCGCCGTCAGCACCAGCGAGCCGATTGCCAGCAACATCCCGCTGGTCCTGGTGGGCATCAAGGGCGAGCGCCGCTACACCCGGCTTGAACAGCTTTCCGGCAAGACCCTGGCGTTACCCGCCGGCAGCGCCGCCGGGGATGCTGTCAGCCAGATCAATCAAAAGCTTGCCCTGCACAAACTGCCACCGGTCAAAGTCGAGTGGGTCGATCCGAGCCTTGYCGTCGAGGATGTGCTGGAGATGGTCCAGGGCGGGATCTTCCACCTGACCATCGTCGAGCAGCCGATTGCCGAACGCTGGGGCAAGATCCTGCCCAGGCTGCGTTTCGACAAACAGGTACTCATCAGCGATCCGGGGGACGAGTTCTGGTTCGTGCGCCGTGATGCCTCGATGCTGCGTGCCAGCATCGATCGCTTCCTCACCGTCTACAAAAAACCGTCGGATCAGGACGCCGCGTTCCTGCGGATCTATCGTCGTCTCTATCAAGTGCACTATCCATTGGCCAAGGCGGACCGGCAGCGTCTGGAAAAACTTCGCCCGGTGCTGCAGAAGCACGCCGATGCCCAGGGCATGGACTGGCTGAACCTGGCGGCGCTGGCTTTCAAGGAATCAGCGTTGCAGCCCGCAGCACGGAGTGGCGGTGGCCCGACCGGGCTGATGCAGATCACGCCTGCTGCGGCGCAGCGGGTGGGGGTCGACAATATTCAGGACGTAGACGGCAATGTGCAGGCCGGGGCCAAGTACCTGGCGATGATCCGGCGCAAGTTTTTTGCCAGCCCGAAACTCAACGAGCGCGAACGCATGGCCTTCGTGCTGGCAGCCTACAACATCGGGCCGGAGCGGGTGCAAGGCATGCGCGCAGAAGCCCGGCGGCGAGGATTGAATCCCAACCAGTGGTTCTTCCAGGTCGAACGCGTGGCCATGGAGCAAGTGGGTATGGGGCCTGTCAGCTATGTTAATAGCGTGAACAAGTATTACTTGGCATTCGACCGGGAGCGAGAGTCGTTGGAGCCCCAGGGACAAAAGATTGCTTCACGCAAATGATCAACTAATCTGATTGTAATGGTGGGTTTTTTGCGCTTTTAACATGCAATTAACTGATTAATATAGCGGCCAACCAACACACACTTGCAAGGAATGAAACAGCATGAGCACTCTGATCAACAAGGTACTGTCTACCCGCGCTGGCTACGGCCTGACGGTTCTGCGTATCGTTGTCGGTATCGTCTTCGCCGCCCACGGCTCGCAGAAACTCTTCGGGGCATTCGGTGGCTATGGTCTGGCTGGAACCGCGCAGTACATGGAAAGCCTCGGACTGACGCCGGGTTACCTGATGGCGGCACTGGCGGGCGGCACCGAGTTCTTCGCCGGCCTGGCCCTGATCGTCGGCTTGCTGGTTCGCCCGGCCGCGCTTGGCCTGATCTTCCTGTCGCTGGTGGCGATTTTCTCGGTGCACATCAGCAATGGTCTGTTCATGGCCAACAATGGTTATGAATTCGCCCTGGCATTGCTCGGTGGCAGTATCGCGGTATTGATCGAAGGTGCGGGCAAACTCTCGGCGGACCGTGTCATCGCCGGCTGACCGCTCTGGCTCAACGAAAAGGCCCGCATCGTGCGGGCCTTTTTGTTGAGCGTCATTCTTGACACTGTCCAGTCAGCTTCTCTAGGATGTTGCTCATGCGCCGATTTAAACAGCTACTTGCGGGGCGCCAGGTGACTCATCCAGTTGCCGATAGAAGCCGGACCGGCTTCGAAATACCGCTAAAGCGCTGGTTCGGTGTTGCCTCTCACCTGCCATGCAGACTTTTGAGGCAGAGACACGACACAATGAATGCACTAAACCCCGTTGTACGTCCCGCGCCGATCACGGCACATCTCACCCAGCGCAATCCAAAAATCCTGCTTGGCGGCAAACATCAGCCGACGCTCCTGCGTTATCTCGATGGCTGGCCACGTCGTACCGGCGGTCCCGCTGCCTTCCTGATCCAGTTTGTCGAAGACGGTGAGTCGCTCGCTCGATTCGCCGACGACAGTTTCGATCTGGCAGTGATTCAGTCCCCCAGCCTCGAAGATGCACCTGAAGTGATCCGGCAACTGACCCGCGTTGCCCGGCAAGGGCTGATCACCCGCCGTTGAGTTTTATGGGTAATAGATTGCCACGATATACACACACTGCTCACCGGTCGGTGTCTGGACTCGAACTTCGGCGTCCAGTGCCTTGCCGATCAGGGCGCGGGCCAACGGCGAATCAATGCTGATCAGGCCCAGTTTGAGGTCCAGTTCATCGGGCCCGACAATGCGGTAGCGCGACTCTTTGCCATCCTCGTCTTCGATCGTGACCCAGGCGCCGAAATAGACCTTGTTCGGATCGCTGGGTTTTTCGCTGACGACTTTCAGCGCTTCCAGGCGTTTGGTGAGAAAGCGCACGCGGCTGTCGATCTCTCGCAGCATCTTTTTGCCGTAGGTGTATTCGGCGTTCTCCGAGCGATCACCCTGGGCCGCGGCTTCGCTGACAGCCTGGGTAACCTGGGGCCGACGTACATGCCACAGCTCATGGAACTCGGCGCGCATCCGCGCTTCACCCTCGGGGGTGATCAGCGCGGTGCCGGCAGTGCGGGGAGGGCGGTAACGGCTCATGACAGCTTCTTGTGGTGAGGATGGCAGGAGTCTATCAACCCTCGCGCAGGACTGTCAGCGGGCTGGCGTTCAATGCCCGACGGGTACCGAACACCCCGGCACCACCAATGAGCACGGCACCCAGCAGTGGCAGCAACATCAGCCATGGATGCGGATGCCACGGCAGGTCAAAGGCGTAGCGGTAGAGCACCCAACTCACGACTTCCGAACCCAGCGCTGCCAGCAAGCCACTGACGGCGCCCAGCAAACCGAACTCGATGCGCCGCGCCTTGACCAGCAATTGCCGTTCCGCCCCCAGCGCACGCAGCAACGCGCCCTGGCGAATGCGTTCATCCAGCGTCGCTTGCAGGCCGGAGAACAGCACCGCCATCCCCGCCGCCAACACGAACAACAACACGTACTCCACTGCCAGGGTCACCTGGGCGAGAATGCTGCGCAGTTGCTCCAGCAAGGCTTCGACCTGCAGGATCGTCACCGCCGGGAAGGCCCGGGACAGGTCGACGATCTGCTGGTCGTGACCGGGTGCGAGGTAGAAACTGGTCAGGTAAGTCGCCGGCAGATCCTTCAGGGTGCCGGGCTGGAAGATCATGAAGAAGTTCGGCTGGAAGTTGTCCCAGTCGATCTCCCGCAGGCTGGTGACTTTCGCCTCGCGATTGATCCCGCCAACGCTGAAAATCAGGTGGTCGCCGAGCTTGATTTTCAGGCTTTCGGCGACCTTGCCTTCTACCGACACGCCGGGAACATCGTCCGGAGTTTGTTCGTTCCACCAATTGCCGGCCGTGAGTTTGTTGCCCGACGGCAGGTCCGCGGCCCAGGTCAGGCTCAGGTCGCGCTGGATCGCCCGATCACCCGCGGATTCTTTGGTGACGATCTGTTGCACCGGCTCGCCGTTGATGCTGATCAAGCGCCCCGGCACCACCGGGTACAACGGTGCCGATTGCGCCGACACGGCGATCAGGTGATCGGTGAAGGCCTGTTTATCTGTGGGCAGGATGTTCAGGGCGAAGTAATTGGGGGCGTTTTTCGGCAACTGGTTTTTCCAGGTATCCAGCAACTCACCACGTAGCAAGGCGATCAGCGCCATCGACAGCAGAATCAGGCCGAACGCCAGGGACTGGCCCGCAGCAGCGAGCGGGTGACGCAGCAATTGCCCGAGTCCAAGACGCCAAGGCAAGGATGCACGCGCAAGCATGCGCCGCAGACTTTTCAGCAGCAGCAACAACAAACCGCCCAGCACCAGCGCTGCAATCACGCCGCCGCCGAGCAGGGCAAAGGTCAGCACCAGGTCCAGGCTCAGGCGCCACATGATCAGGGCGAGGGCGCCCAGCGCTACACCGTAGACCATCCAGGTGCTGGAAGGGATCGGCAGCATATCCCGACGCAGCACGCGCAATGGCGGAACCCGGCCCAAGGCCGCCAGCGGCGGCAAGGCGAAACCGGCCAGCGCCACCAGTCCGGTGCCGATCCCGGCAACGGCCGGAATCAGCCCGCCCGGAGGCACGTCGGTCGGCAGCAAGTCATGCAGCAGGGCAAACAATCCCAGTTGTGCGAGCCAACCGAGGAGGGCGCCGCTGATGCTGGCCAGCAGCCCGAGCACAGTGAGTTGCAAGCTGAACAACACCATGGTTTCCCGGCGCGATAGCCCGAGGCAGCGCAACAATGCACTGGCATCGAACCGGCGGGTGGCGAAACGGGTTGCCGACAGCGCCACCGCCACTCCGGAGAGCAATACCGCCACCAGGCTGGCCATGTTCAGGTAGCGTTCGGCCTTGCCCAGGGCGCCGCCGATCTGTCGATTGCCGTCGCGGGCGTCCTGCAAGCGCTGGTTGGCGGCGAGCCCCGGTTTGATCAGTTGCCGATAGGTTTCGAGTGCCTGAGCGTTACCTCGCCACAGTTCGCGATAGCTGACCCGGCTGCCGGGCTGCACCACGCCGGTGGCCGCAAGGTCGTCGAGGTTGATCAGCACCCGCGGCGTCAGACTGTAGAAATTGCCGGCGCGATCGGGTTCGTAAGTCAGCACCCGCGCCAGTTTCAGGGTTTTCATGCCGACATCGATGCTGTCGCCGATCTTCAGGTCCAGGGCGGTCAGCAGGCGTGCCTCGACCCAGGCTTCACCGGGCTGCGGTCCGCCACCGACTGTTTCCGCGGCGAAGGGGGCGGGCGCGCTTTTCAATTCGCCGCGTAGCGGGTAGGTGTCATCGGCCGCCTTGATGCTGGACAACTGAATGCCGTTATCGGTGGCGATGACGCTGGAGAACTCCACCACCTGAGCGTGTTCCAGACCCAGTTCGGTGCCGCTTCTTATCTGTTCGGGGCGCGCAGGCGAACTGCCTTCGAGCAGCAGGTCGGCACCGAGAAACTCGGTAGCGCGCAGCAGCATGGCGCCGTTCAGGCGCGCGCCAAAGTAACCGATGGCGGTGCTGGCGGCCACGGCCACCAGCAAGGCGAAAAACAACACGCGCAATTCACCGGCGCGGGCGTCGCGCAGCAATTGGCGGATGGCGAGACTGAACAGGCGCAACAGCGGCAGGCGTGCCATCAAGGCTCCAGAGGGGCGACCAGCAGGCCGGCTTCAAGACGGATCAGGCGCCGGCAGCGATGGGCCAGGCGTTCATCGTGAGTCACCAGCACCAGGGTCGTGCCGCGCTCCTTGTTGAGCTCGAACAGCAAGTCGCTGATGCGCTCGCCGGTGTGGCTGTCGAGGTTGCCGGTCGGTTCGTCGGCGAACAGCACATCGGGCTCTGCGGCAAACGCGCGGGCAATCGCCACGCGTTGTTGCTCGCCTCCGGAGAGCTGGCGCGGCGAGTGAGTCAGGCGTTGGCCCAGCCCCACCCGTTGCAGCAATTGGGTGGCGCGTTCGCGGGCGTCTTTGCGGCCATCGAGCTCCAGTGGCAGCATGACGTTTTCCAGGGCATTGAGGCTGTCGAGCAACTGGAATGACTGGAACACAAAACCCACGTGCTCGGCACGGATGCGCGCACGCTGGTCTTCATCGAGGTTGCTCAGGCCTTGCCCGGCGAGAGTGACTTCGCCGCTGCTCGGCAGGTCAAGGCCGGCAAGCAGGCCCAGCAGGGTGGATTTGCCGGAGCCCGAAGCGCCGACGATGGCCAGGCTGTCGCCTTGGTTCAGTTCCAGGCTGAGTTGGTGCAGGATGGTCAATTCACCTTCCGCGCTGGGAACCACTTTGCTAAGGTCCTTCGCGATGAGAATGCTTGCGCCCATGGAGAGTCCGATGCGTGTGTGGTTATTGAGTGCTGGCCTGGCCTTGATGTGTATGGCCCAAAACGCAGCGGCGGGTACAGTCCTGATCGTTGGCGATAGTATCAGCGCCGGTTTCGGGCTGGATACCCGCGTGGGGTGGGTATCGCTGCTTGAGCAGCGGCTCAGGCGTGAAGGTTTCGACGATAAAGTGATCAATGCGTCCATCAGTGGCGACACCAGTGCCGGAGGCCAGGCACGCCTGCCTGCGCTGCTTGCAGAGCATAAGCCTGAGCTGGTTGTCCTCGAGTTGGGCGGCAATGACGGCCTGCGTGGAATGCCCCCGGCTAATTTGCAACAAAACCTTGCGTCGATGATCGACAGCTCCCGGGCCAGCGGTGCCAAGGTGCTGTTGCTCGGCATGCAACTGCCGCCCAATTACGGTGCCCGCTACACCAAGGCCTTCGCCGAGGTCTACAGCAACCTGGCCGATGAGAAAAAGATCCCGCTGGTGCCGTTTTTCCTCGACGGCGTGGGCGGCCATCCGGACTTGATGCAGGCCGACGGCATACACCCGGCGGCCGGGGCCCAGGACAAGTTGCTGGAAAATGTCTGGCCTACTCTAAAACCACTGTTATGACACTTTTCTAGAAGCAGGCTTTCGGCTAAGGTGGCGCCCCCGATTTGGAGCCCCCGATGCCGCGTCCCGCCTGGTCACTATTTGCCTACCAACTGATCGAGCCTGACGAACAGCTGGATCTGTTCGCCTGCCAGGAAGTGCGGGTGCATCTGGTGACCCGTCAACTGGAGCTGGGTGGCTCGGCGGACCGCACCTTGTGTGGCAGCCTGTTGCCGGCACAGCCGCGCTGGTCGAGCGTTGATCGCCGGGTGTTTCAGGACCAGCGGCTGTGTTCGTTGTGCAGGGCCATTCTTGAGTCGCAGAAGCGGGGTACGTCGCCGATCTGGCCTGAATTGCGGTTCGAGCTTTGATCCGTCATTAATCGAGGCGGCCTGAAAGCCGACCTGTCTTTTGTTGACCGTGTACATATCCATTCCTGCGGTAACGGCGACATATGGTTTCGCCCTTACGGCCAGCCCTTTCAAGGTGTTTTCCCTTTATGGGCCTTGAGCACCCGATCCGTCGACACATGAGCATGCGCAGCTTTGCCGTCCAGCCACTCCTTGGGTTTGGCGATTTTGGGACCACGTAGGCTTTTGGCCACTTGCTTGGGCTTGATATTCCTGGCGAGCGCCAACAGTCGTGTTGCCAGCGTTTCTGAGGTCGTTTGAAGTGTCAGGTAATCCGAGGGCAGTGCGATCTGCATGCCCTCGTATCCGCTACGCACTTGTACCGTCAGATGGAAGATCGAAGCTTCCCAGCCTTCGGGCAATATCTCGCGATGAGCCTGTTCCACGCTGCGCTTGAGCACTGCCAGGACGTTGTAGGCCAGGATCGCTGAAGCAAAT
Source organism: Pseudomonas sp. P4_C1 (assembly GCF_056402155.1). Classification (NCBI taxonomy): domain Bacteria; kingdom Pseudomonadati; phylum Pseudomonadota; class Gammaproteobacteria; order Pseudomonadales; family Pseudomonadaceae; genus Pseudomonas; species Pseudomonas sp. P4_C1. Next base: position 160 of record NZ_JBFUHY010000068.1, on the reverse strand, counting down.
CCCAGCAACGCCGCCCGCGGAGCGCCAAGGCTTTCGATTTCACTGTCCAGCACCGACTCCAGGCGCTGGAACATCCCTTCGATACTCCAGCGACGACGGTATAACTCGGCGATCTGCCCGGCGCTGACGGTGTCGGGCAAGTTGCTCCAGAACCACATCA
>NZ_JBFUHY010000067.1:0-27673 GCF_056402155.1 Pseudomonas sp. P4_C1 | reverse complement strand
GGATAACTGATGACATGAACGGCCAACCGGCCTGACGACAACCCTGGGCTCTCACACGGCTGCAAGGCCGTTCCCCTAATTAGGGTCGTTGGGCATCGATTCTCATCGAGGCGCGGGGGCCACAACCCCAACTCAGACGCCGGATAGATGAAAGCAAGCCAAACACGACATCAACAACAGTATTGCAGAAAAGGGGGTAACCATAGATGTGGGAGCGAGCTTGCTCGCGATGGCGGTGTATCAGTCAGCACTGGATTGGCTGACACTCCGCTATCGCGAGCAGGCTCGCTCCCACAGTTGCTTTGTGTACGACTTGAACCCATTGACCTCTCGGCGCATCTTAATCTTTGTCGCAATACAAGAATAAGGAACCGTCATGTTCGATATCAGCACGTTCCCCAAAGCCGATGCCGTCCGCCGGGCTGCACAATTGAGTCAAGACGACTATCAGCGCCTGTACCGCGAATCCGTTGAACACCCCAGTACGTTCTGGGCCGAACAGGCCACCCGCTTCCTCGACTGGAGCGCACCGTGGCAGACCGTCCAACGCTACGACCTGAAGACCGGTGAGGCCAGCTGGTTTGCCGGTGCAAAGCTGAACGTCAGCTACAACTGCATCGACCGGCACTTGGAAAAACGCGGCGATCAGGTCGCCATCATCTGGGAAGGCGACGACTCTGCCGACTCCACCTCCATTACCTACAAAAAACTGTATGAAAACGTCTGCCGCCTGGCCAACGTGCTGAAAAGCCGTGGCGTGAAAAAAGGCGACCGCGTGTGCATCTACATGCCGATGATTCCCGAGGCGGCCTACGCCATGCTGGCCTGTACCCGCATCGGCGCGGTGCACTCGGTGGTGTTCGGCGGCTTCTCCCCGGAATCGTTGCGTGACCGCATTCTCGACGCCGACTGCCGCACCGTGATTACCGCGGACGAAGGCGTGCGCGGCGGCAAAGTCGTGCCCCTCAAGCAGAACGTCGACAAGGCGCTGCAAAGCTGCCCGGACGTGAGCAGCGTTCTGGTGGTCGAGCGCACTAACGGGCAGGTGAACTGGGTCGATGGACGGGACATCAAGTATCAGCAGGCCCTGCGCGATGCCAGCGCCGATTGCCTGCCCGAGCCGATGGACGCCGAGGACCCGTTGTTCATCCTCTACACCTCCGGCAGCACCGGCAAACCCAAAGGCGTGCTGCACACCACCGGCGGCTACCTGTTGCAAGCCACGATGACCTTCAAGTACGTGCTGGACTACCGCGACGGCGAAGTCTTCTGGTGCACCGCCGACATCGGCTGGGTCACAGGCCACAGCTACATTGTGTACGGCCCGCTGGCCAACGGCGCGACCTCACTGATCTTCGAAGGCGTGCCGAGCTACCCGAGTACCTCGCGCTTCTGGCAGGTGATCGACAAGCACAAGGTGAACATTTTCTACACCGCCCCGACGGCGCTGCGTGCGCTGATGCGCGAAGGCCCCGAACCGTTGAAGCAAACATCCCGCGCCAGCGTCAGGCTGCTCGGTACGGTCGGCGAGCCGATCAATCCGGAAGCATGGGAGTGGTACTTCCACGAGGTAGGCGAAGAGCGCTGCCCGATCGTCGATACCTGGTGGCAGACCGAAACCGGCGGCATCATGCTCAGCCCGCTGGTCAGTGCACAGTGGATCAAACCCGGCTGCGCGACACAACCGATGTTCGGCGTGCAGCCGGTATTGCTCGACGAGCAGGGCAAGGAAATCAAAGGCGCCGGCAGCGGCGTACTCGCCTTGAAGTCCAGCTGGCCGGCGCAGATCCGCAGCGTCTACCGCGACCCGCAACGCATGGTCGACACCTATTTCAAACCTTACCCCGGCTACTACTTCACCGGTGACGGCGCAAGACGCGATGAAGATGGTGATTACTGGATCACCGGGCGCATCGACGATGTGATCAACGTGTCCGGCCACCGCATCGGCACCGCCGAAGTGGAAAGCGCCCTGGTGCTGCACGAGAGCATCGCCGAAGCCGCTGCAGTCGGTTACCCCCACGACATCAAGGGCCAGGGCATCTATGTCTTCGTCACGCCCATGAATGGCGTCGAAACCAACGATGAACTGAAGAAAGAATTGCTGGCCCTCGTCAGCCAGGAAATCGGCAGTTTCGCCAAACCGGACTTGATCCAGTGGGCGCCGGCCTTGCCGAAAACCCGCTCAGGCAAGATCATGCGGCGCATTCTACGCAAGATCGCCTGCAATGAACTCGACAGCCTGGGCGACACTTCGACCCTGGCTGACCCGAGCGTTGTTCAGGGCTTGATCGACAAACGCCTGAATCAATAACGTGCCTTTGTAGGAGCGAGCTTGCTCGCGATGAACTCAAGCACGCCGCGTACATTCAGGAGAAACGCGTTACCGTTGAAGTCCATCGTCGGAACGCCGCCCGGAGCCGGCTCGCTCCTACAGAAAATTACAGAGTGTCCATGGAATTCATCCGCACCCGCATCGAAACCCAGATCATGAGCCTGAGCGGTTTGTCCCTGGGCAAACTCGACCTGGAAAACCCCAAGGGCGACCCCGGGCTGTTCGGGCCAGACTCGGTGAGCTGGCAAGTCCATGGCGATTTCAGCAGCATGCTGATCGGCGGCATCAGCGCCCTGATGCTGCAAGCCCTGCACCCACTGGCATTGGCCGGGGTTTGGGACCATTCAAACTTTCGTGAAGACATGCTGGGCCGCTTGCGCCGCACCGGGCAGTTCATCTCCGGCACCACCTTCGGTTCACGACAGGACGCAGACTGGTTGATCGAGAAGGTCCGCACCATCCATTCGCAGATTACCGGCACCGCGCCGGATGGACGCCCCTACGCGGCCAGCGATCCCGATTTACTGACATGGGTGCACGTGGCGGAAGTCAGTAATTTCCTCGCTGCACACTTGCGCTATCGCAATCCGCACCTGTCCTCAGCCGATCAGGATCGCTACTACTCTGAAATTGCCCTGATCGCCGAGCGACTCGGGGCCAGGGATGTACCCCGTTCGCGGCGGGAAATTGCCGACTACCTTGAGCGCATCCGTCCACAACTGCTGTGCGACGAGCGCAGTCGTGAAGTCCTGCGCCTGCTGCTGAACGCCCCCTCCCCCAGTCGCTTGGCCAAGCCTTTCGGCGGTTTGATGATGCAGGCCGGGATCGATCTGCTGCCGGACTGGGCAAGTGACATGCTCGGCGTCAGCCAGAACCCGCTACAACGCAAGCTGATCCGCGCCAGCGTCAATCGCAGTGCGCCGATGCTGCGCTGGGCGGTGCGCAATGGATCGGTGCAGCGGGCTAAACGACGGATGGGCCTGTAGGAGCTGGCTTGCCAGCGAAGACGATCGCGCATCAACAAATGTGCTGGATGACACACCGCTGTCGCTGGCAAGCCAGCTCCTACAGAGTTCCCCATAACTGTTAAACTCCCGCGCCCAATTCCCTCCTGCAAGGCGCCCAGCATGTCTTCCTTGAATCAGGCGCTGCGCGCCGCCCTCGATCAACGCCAGGACCTGCTCGCCGAACTGCACCACCAGGGCACCGATTGCTATCGCCTGTTCCACGGCAGCCAGGAAGGTGCCGGTGGCCTGACCATCGACCGCTACGGTCCGCAACTGATGGTGCAGAGCTTCCACCAATCGCTGGAGCGCGAGGAACTGCTGGAACTGCACGAAACGATCAATCAGCACCTGGGTTTTGACACCCTGCTGGTCTACAACGACCGCTCCCGTGGCAACTCGCGCATCGATCGCGAAGACATCGTCTACCGCGCCGACGAAGCCGCCCTGCAAGACCTGATCGGCCACGAATGGGGCCTGAACTATCGGGTACGGGGTCGCCATGCCGGGCAGGACCCGCTGCTGTTCCTCGACCTGCGCAACACCCGCGGCTGGGTCAAGGATCACAGCAAAGACAAAAGCGTGCTGAACCTGTTCGCCTACACCTGTGGTGTCGGTCTCAGTGCTGCCGCTGGTGGTGCGCGCGAGGTATGCAACCTGGACTTCGCCGAAGGCAACCTGGCGGTCGGCCGGGAGAACGGTTTACTCAATCCGCAGTTGCCGACCATGGAATTTATCCAGTCCGACTACTTCCCGGCCATTCGCCAACTGGCCGGCCTGCCGATCAGCCAGCGCCGCGGGCAAAAATTGCCGAGCTATCAGCGCCTGGAACAGCGCCAGTACGATCTGGTGCTGCTCGACCCGCCGGCCTGGGCCAAGAGCGCATTCGGCACCGTCGACCTGCTGCGCGACTACCAGAGCCTGCTCAAGCCGGCCCTGCTGACCACTGCCGACAACGGCGTGCTGATCTGCTGCAACAACCTGGCGAAAGTCAGCATGGACGACTGGCGCGAGCAGGTTTTGCGTTGCGCAGAGAAGGCCGGGCGGCCGGTGCGTGAGTGGAGCGTGATGAAGCCAGGCGCCGACTTCCCGTCGATGGATCAGCAACCACCGCTGAAAACCCTGATCCTGCAGCTATGACCGTCGTCGGAGAAATCTGAAACTTACTGAACAGGGCAATCACTTGGGAACCGGAAACGCGTGCCATACTCCAAGGCACTCCGATCCAGACAGATGAAGCCGCACATGTACAAAGGATTGATTCGCGCCACTGGCGCCTTGTTGACTGCTCTGGCCCTCTACAGCTTGCTGGGTTTTCTGATTTTACCGGGTGTCGCGCTGCGCGTTGCCAACCAGCAACTGGCCAACTACGCCACCACACCCGCCACGATCCAGCGGATCGAATTCAATCCGTTCAGCCTTGAACTGACCCTTTGGGGCTTGAACATCGGCGAGCCCGGCAAGGAGCAGGTCGGTTTCGATCGTCTGTACGCCAATCTGCAATTCGACAGCCTGTGGACCAAGGCGGTGCACCTGTCCGATGTCGAACTGGACAAGCCCAAGACCGAAATCCTGTTCAGCAAGGACGGCAAACTCAATCTGCTGGGACTGTTCAAACTGCCAGCGAGCGAACCCACACCGGCCGACCCGGATGCCAAGCCGTTTCCGCTGCGCATCGAACGGATCAAACTGGCCGGCGGCGCCGTGCACTTTGAAGATGCCCGGCCCAGCGAGCCCATCGAGTTTGTCTACGACACACTCGATTTCGAGCTGAAGAACCTCAGCACCCTGCCCGATGACAGCGCCGACATGACCCTGGTGGCCGTCGGCCCCAACGGCGGACAGATCGACTGGACCGGCAACTTCAGCCTGGTCCCGATCGCCTCCGAAGGTAAGCTGAAAATCACCGATGGCAAGATGAAAGCCTTCTGGCCCTATGTGCGCGACGCCGTGCCACTGGACCTCGAAAACGGTGTCATGAGCATCAGTACCGACTACAAACTCAGCCTGGCCAAGGAAACCGAGCTACTGCTGAGCAATGTAGCGGTCACCATTGCCCCCTTCGCGATCAAGGCCCCGGACGGCCGGCCGCTGGTGAAGCTTGAGCGCCTGGACGTCAGCGAAACCACCGTGGACCTGGCCAAGCAGCAAGTGGTGGTCGGCAAGATCCGCAGCCACAAACTGGAAACCTGGGCCGCGCTGGAATCAGACGGCCAACTCGATTGGCAGAAACTGTTCGCCAGCCAACCGTCAAAACCCACCGCCAAAGCCAAGGCGGATGCCGAACCGGCCAGCACTCCGGCGGCGGCAGACTCACCGAAACCTGAACCAGCCGCGCCAGGCAAGCCCTGGCAGGTGCTGCTCAAGGATGTGCAGTTGCGCGATTACCAGGTGCATCTGGCCGACCGCAAGGCACAACCCGCCGTCGCCCTGGATCTGAGCCCGCTGAACCTCGACCTGCAAAACTTCGACAGCCTCAACGGCTCACCCTTTACCCTCAAGCTCGATACCGGTGTGGGCAAGCAAGGCAGGATCATGGCCGACGGTGAGGTCAACCTGGCCCCGGTCAGCGCCAGACTGAAGGTCCAGACCAGGGACATCGACCTGCGGGTTGCCCAGTCCTACATCACGCCGTTCATTCGCCTGGAACTGCGCAGCGGCATGCTCGGCAGCGATCTGGCGGTCGACCTGAAAAGCACCGCCCCCCTGGCCTTCAACGTCACCGGCCGCGCCCAGGTCGATCAGTTGCATACCCTGGACACCCTGAAAACCCGCGACTTCCTCAAGTGGCAACAGGTCGTGGTCGAAGGCCTGAACTATCAGCATGGGGACAGCCTGTCGATCGACAAGATCAACCTGTTCCAGCCCTATGCGCGTTTCATGATCAACGATGATCGCACCACCAACATCGATGACCTGCTGATTGCGCAGCCAGCAGACACTGGGGCAAAACCGGCAGCGAGCAAACCGGCCAGCAATGAAAAGCCGTTGGGCATCCACATCGGCGGCATATTCATCAATGACGGTTCGGCCAATTTCGCCGACTTCAGCCTGACCCCGAACTTCGCCACCGCCATCCAGCAACTCAACGGGCAGATCGGCACCATCGACAGTCGCCAGCCGAAACCGGCCGGTGTCGACATCAAGGGCAAGGTCGATCGCTACGCGCCGGTGACCATCAAGGGCGCCGTCAATCCGTTCAACCCGATGGCCAGCCTCGACATCGCCACCAGCTTCAAACGTGTGGAACTGACCACGCTGACGCCCTACTCCGGCAAATTCGCCGGCTACCGTATCCGCAAGGGCCGGCTCAATCTCGACCTGCACTACCAGATCACTAACGGTCAGCTCAAAGCTGAAAACAAAGTGGTAGTCGAACAACTGCAACTGGGTGAAAAAGTCGACAGCCCGGATGCCGTGAGCCTGCCGCTGAAACTGGCGATTGCCCTGCTCAAGGACGTCGATGGCAAGATCTCCATCGAACTGCCGGTCAGCGGCGACCTGAACAACCCTCAGTTCAGCGTCATGCCGATTATCTGGCAGACCCTGCGCAACCTGGTCGTCAAAGCCGCGGCAGCACCGTTCAATTTCATTGGCGGGCTGGTCAACGGTGGTGGCTCGGAAGACCTGGGCAGTGTGTCGTTCGTAGCGGGTTCCAGCGATCTGAGCAAGGACGCCGAAGGCGCTTTGGACAAACTCTCCAAGGCGCTCAAGGAGCGCCCGGCCCTACGCCTGGAAATCGAAGGTACCGCCGCCCAGAACGCCGATGGCCCACTGATCGCCGAACAACGCCTGGAGCGTGAATACCAGTACAACTACTACAAAATGCTCCAGCGCCGAGGTGACAAGGTCCCGGCCCAGGCTTCGTTGCTGGAAGTGCCGGACGACGAAAAAGGCCCGCTGCTTGAAGGTATCTACCGCATCCGCCTGAAAACCCAGCCCCCTGCCGAATGGAAGGACTTGAGCAAGGAAGAGCGCACCGCAAAAATGCGCGCCGAAGTGATCAAATTCTGGAGCTCCAGTGACGTGCTGTTGCGTCAACTGGGCCAGGAACGCGCCAGCAGCATCAAGGATTACCTGGTCGACAAGACGCAGCTGGAAGACGACCGGGTGTACTTCATCGACGCCAATCTGGGCGAGGCGCAAAGTGACGGCCGCGTGGTGACACCGATGCATCTGGATGCCGAGTGATGATTCGTTGGCTGCTGGCAGGCCTGGTTCTGGCGCTATCGGCCAGTCAGGCCTGGGCCGCCGATACCCTGCGCTGTGGCAGCCAATTGATCAGCGTCGGCGATCGCTCGAGTGAGGTCTTGCACAAATGCGGTGAGCCAGTCAGCCGCGACCTGCTGGGTTACAAGCGCAGTGCCGATCGGCGCGAAGAGTTTCAGGTCGAGGAATGGACCTACGGCCCCAATGGCGGGATGTATCAATACTTGCGGTTCGAAGGTAATCGGCTGAAGCAGATCACCAGCAAACGCGGCAATTAATTAGCACTATCCAATGTGGGAGCGGGCTTGCTCCCACAATGATTTTAAGCGCTGCATATAGAGCAGGCCCCGGCAAAAATGCGCGAGGCCTGTGGTGGCCAACCTTCGTTTGGCCCCGATCCGGGCGAAAAGCCTTGCCTTACTCGGCTTTCAAGCCGTCAGCGGAAACCGCCTTGACGCCTTTGATTTTCTTGGTGATGGCCACAGCCATTTCTTTTTGCGAATCGGTCACGGCGGTGGTCGACGACAGCGATACCACGCCTTCGTTGGTTTCAACCTTGATATCGCTACCTGGAATGCCTTTTTCGGTCATCAGGTCGGCTTTGACTTTGGTGGTGATCCAGGTATCGGAAGTAGCTTCTTTCGCTTTGGTCATTTCACCGGCAGCCAGCACCATCGGCGACTGGGTTGCCTGGGTGGTTTGAGCAAACGCTGCGCTGGCCATGGTCAGGGTCAACGCGGTAGCAGCAGCGGCAGTGATAGCGAACTTCTTCATACGAGTAACTCCTGTTTTTCGGAAAAGTCTGCCGGGTGCCATGTCGGCAGGGTTACCTGGGTTATTGCGAACGCTATGCCAACTTTAAAGCAGAGAACAAAACCTTATAAATCAACCAATTATGAAATCCGCCAATTTTCGGAATCATGCAAAATGCACGAGACGCAGAAACGCTGCATGCAAGTTGCGGGTTTCTGGAAAGTTCCTAATACCCTGAATTTTCGAGCATTCTCTGTAGCTTTTGACGACGGTTCGACAAACAGGAAAAACCCCGCAATGGCGGGGATTTGATTCAGCTATTCATGCCGCAGAACCGGAACACCCTTTAGGCAAGTAGTCCTGGGAAACGCTGCTCTTACATGACCAGCCTTTGGTTTCGTCCCGTGTCAGGGTGACGGTTTTGCCCAGGACCACCCCCGGGGCATTCTGCAACGTACAAACGATTGATCCCGCCCCCTCCGCAGTTGAAGCCGTCACAGACAGGGCGCAGTGGTTAGTCGATGTCGCGCCGGCGGGCGCCACGTTGGCAATTGTCGGTGTTTCCCCCTGACTGATCACATCCTCGAACGGCACTTTCATTGCAGTCAGTTCGGCCAGCGCCGCCGTGACTTTGGCCCGAGCCTGGTATTTGGAATACATCGGCAGACCCAGTGTTGCCAGGATTCCGATGATCGCCACCACAACGAGCAACTCGATCAGGGTAAAACCTTTCTGATTGTTCATGTACAAGCTCCATGCATGAGTCGAAGGCTCATGACCTGCCCCATGGCAGCACAGCCTGTGCCAAGGCCAGAAGCCCCTGTTGGCAGGGGGCATGGCGACCGCAAAGCCCTTTCGTATTACCAGTATCAGCACTATCTGACGTTTTTTGTCACCTCACCCTTGCTGGTTTGGCTCCGTCGTTTGACTAGGCTATAAGAGCAACTCAACCGGATTACCCAGGACTGAACATGGCGGTCAAGGCAGCGAAAATCAGCGTGTATGCATGGGAAGGCATCGACCGCAAAGGCACAAAAGTGACCGGCGAGCTCAGCGCTCAAAACCCGGCGCTGATCAAGGCGAAACTGCGCAAGCAAGGCATCAGTCCGGGTAAGGTCCGCAAAAAAAACCCTTCGGTTTTCAACATGGGCAAGCGCATCAAGGCCCATGACATTGCCCTGTTCACCCGGCAAATGGCAACGATGATGAAGGCCGGCGTGCCGTTGCTGCAGTCGTTCGACATCATCGGCGAAGGCTTCGACAATCCGGCCATGCGCAAGCTGGTGGATGAACTGAAACAGGAAGTTGCGGCAGGCAGCAGCTTCGCCGCCGCCCTGCGCAAGAAGCCCCGGTATTTCGATGAGCTGTATTGCAACCTGGTGGATGCCGGCGAGCAGGCCGGTGCCCTCGACACCCTTTTGGAGCGGGTCGCGACCTACAAGGAAAAAAGCGAAAGCCTCAAGGCCAGGATCAGGAAAGCCATGACCTACCCGCTGGTGGTGGTGTTCGTCGCGGCGATTGTCACCGGGATTCTGCTGGTCAATGTCGTGCCGCAGTTCGAATCCGTGTTCAAAGGCTTTGGCGCCGAACTGCCGGCCTTCACCGTGATGGTCATTGGCCTGTCGCAATTCATGCAGGCCTGGTGGTGGGTGGTCCTTGGCGCGCTGATCACCATGGCCTTCGGCGTGCGCCACGCCCTCAGGACATCCAAGGCATTGCGTGACCGGATGGACACCTGGCTGCTGAAACTGCCGCTGGTGGGCACCCTGATGCACAAGTCCGCCGTGGCCCGGTTCGCCCGTACACTGTCGACCACTTTCGCTGCCGGCGTGCCGCTGGTGGAGGCCCTGGAATCAGTGGCCGGCGCGACCGGCAATGTCGTGTTCAAGCGCGCGGTATTGCGCATCCGGCAGGACATCTCGACCGGCATGCAATTGCATTTCGCCATGCGTACCTGCGGCGTCTTTCCGAACATGGCGATACAAATGACTGCCATCGGCGAAGAGTCTGGCACCCTGGACGCCATGCTCGACAAAGTCGCGGGGTTCTACGAAGACAACGTCGATAACATGGTCGATAACCTCACCAGCCTGATGGAGCCGTTCATCATGGTGGTGCTGGGTGTTATCGTCGGTGGACTGGTAGTTGCCATGTACCTGCCCATCTTCCAACTTGGCTCAGCGATCTGACATGCCCTTGAATGAAATTCTGATTCACTCTGCGCTGGCCTTTGTCCTTCTCGCAGGCCTCATTGGCCTGCTGGTCGGCAGCTTCCTCAATGTCGTGATCTGGCGCCTGCCGAAAATGCTCGAACGCGACTGGCGTGAGCAGGCCCATGACATTCTCGGGCTGCCTGGCGAAACGCCACTACCGACCTACAACCTGTTGCTGCCCCACTCCCAGTGCCCGCACTGCGGTCACCGAATCCGCGCCTGGGAAAACATCCCGCTGCTCAGTTATGTGTTTTTGCGCGGCCGCTGTTCAGCCTGTGCGGCAGCAATCAGCCCGCGCTATCCGTTGACCGAACTGGCCTGCGGGCTGTTGTCGGCGTTTGTTGCCTGGCACTTCGGCTTCGGTTGGCCGGCCGGCCTGATGCTGATCCTGAGCTGGGGTTTACTGGCGATGAGCCTGATCGACGCCGAACATCAGATATTGCCGGACGTACTGGTGCTGCCGTTGATATGGCTGGGGTTGATCGTCAACAGTTTCGGCCTGTTCGTGTCGTTGCACGAGGCGCTTTGGGGAGCGATCGCCGGTTACAGCCTGCTGTGGTCGGTGTTCTGGCTGTTCAAGCTGATCACGGGCAAGGACGGCATGGGCTACGGAGATTTCAAGCTGCTGGCGATGCTGGGCGCTTGGGGTGGCTGGCAGATTTTGCCGCTGACCATCCTGCTGTCCTCGCTGGTGGGTGCCATTATCGGGCTGATGCTGCTGCGCTGGCGCCATGCAAAAACCTCGACGCCAATCCCTTTCGGTCCCTATCTGGCCATTGCCGGCTGGATTGCGTTGCTCTGGGGTGGTCAAATAACCGACCTCTATTGGCAGTCTGTCGGTTTGAAATGAATAGCCCTGTGGAAAAACCCTGGATTCTCGGCCTGACCGGCGGCATCGGCAGCGGAAAAAGCGCGGCCGCCCAACACTTCATCGATCTGGGCGTGCATGTGGTCGACGCCGATCATGCCGCTCGCTGGGTAGTGGAACCCGGCCGTCCGGCATTGGCACAAATCGCCGAGCACTTCGGCCCCCGCGTGTTGCAGGCCGACGGGCAACTGGACCGCGCCGCGCTACGCAAACTGATCTTCGAAGTGCCTGAAGAACGCCGCTGGCTGGAGGCCCTCCTGCATCCGCTGATCGGCGAGGAGATCGCTCACCACCTGGCGCTGGCAAAATCGCCTTATGCGATTCTGGTTTCGCCACTGCTGATCGAGTCCGGGCAATACGCCATGACCCAACGGGTGCTGGTGATCGATGCCCCCGAACAATTGCAGATCGAACGCACCCTGCAACGTGACCAGACCAGCGAACAGCAAGTCCAGGCGATCCTCAAGGCCCAGTCCAGCCGCCAGGATCGCGTGAGCCATGCCGACGACGTCGTGGTCAATGACCGCGACCTTGCCTGGCTGCACAGCGAGGTCGAACGCCTGCATCACTTTTATCTTTCTTTGCGTGGAGGCCAGTCATGAGCCAACCAACAACTGTCGAATGCCCAACCTGTGGCGCCCCCGTGGAATGGACCGCCGAGAGCAAATTCCGGCCATTCTGCTCCGACCGCTGCAAACTGATCGACCTGGGCGCCTGGGCGTCCGAAGAGCACAAGATTCCAGTGCCTCCCGATGCCGAGGACGAGATGTTCAGCGGCGACTTCGACCCGCGTCATTGATTCCGACCGCGGCGATTTCAGGCTTTGATCCGCATCAAGGCTTGGGATCGTCGTCTTTCCAGGGTGCCGAGAGGTAACGGGTGCGGTTGAACGTCTCCAGCCATTCCGGACAAAACACCACCAGCGCACTGACGATCATGCCGTTGATAAACGCTTCGGGAAAAATGATCAGCCACAGATATCCGACAAAATCCTCCAGCCAGTACGGCATGGCAAAACGCTCGTCGAACCATAACAACCAAAGCGCCAGCAGCAGGCATAGCAACGCCGACAGCGCGGCGGCAAAGAATCCGGAAACGAAGATATACACGAAGGGATTTCGCGGCTGCGCGCGCTCCACCAGAATGGCGCAGCACTCGGTGACCAGCACCGGCAGCGCAATCAACAGCGCGCCATTGACTCCGACCGCCACCAGGTCCTGTCGACCGAGCAACACCAGCCCCGTTTGCGCCACCAGGCCGCCAACCAGCGCCAGCGGCCAGTCCAGCAGCAGGGTCACCGCCGTCATGCCAATAAAGTGATAAGACACGCCGGTATCGAAGTCCCGCCGCACCAACCACAACAGAAACAGCGCAAACACCGTTCCAAACAGCAGATGCTGACGACGGCTGTCGGTGAACAGCTCAACCCACGGCGCGCGACAGATCGCCCAGATCAACACCGGCACATAGATCAGCCAGCCGACCGCAAGGGTTTGCGATGACAGCAACTCTGCACCGATCATGGCTACGCGCGTCTCCCAGGCGAAGAACAACAGACACTCAGTCTACACCGCCGCTCGCCTGCCCTTCGACTTCAAGCCCAATGCCGCGGATCGTTCATCACCGCGTCATGTTCGGCGAACAGCTTCGGTAGCTCGGACTTGAGAAAGTCCACCCAGGTGCGGACCTTGGCATCGAGAAAGCGTCGCGAAGGATACAGCGCATACACATTGCGTTCGCGCAGGCGCCATGCAGGTAACACGCGCAGCAAAGTGCCGTCGCTCAAGGGCCGCGTCGCGGTGTAGAACGGCAGCAGGCTGATGCCCATACCCGCCTCCGAAGCCTTGACCATCGACTCGGCAACATTGCACTGAAATGTCTTGGCCGGGCTGACGGTGTGCTCGCCGTGCTCATCCTGGAAAAGCCATTGATCGCCGTACAAGGGGTCGAGCATGCGCAGACATTGATGATCGCTCAGCGCCAGCGGCTGCTGCGGCACGCCCCGGCGGTGCAAGTAAGCCGGGGAGGCACAGGGCACGCTGTAGATCTGCCCGACGGCCTGCGCAACCATTTGCGAGTCGGCAAGTTCCGGAGCGATCGAAATCACCACATCGTGCCCCTCCTCCAGGGGCTCGGGATTGCGCTGCGACAAGGTCAGCTCGAACACCACATCGGGATAAAGCTCGCTGTAGCGGGCGATCAACGGCGTGAGCAGCACACCCAGGCCGTTCATGCTGTGCACCCGCAGGCGTCCGGCCGGCTTGATATGAGCGCCACGGGCCTCGGCCGTCGCCTCATCCATGGCTTCGACGATTTGCCGGCTGCGCAGCAGGAAGCGCTCGCCGGCGTCGGTCAGGCTCAAGCGCCGCGTGGTGCGTTGCAGCAGACGCGCCTGTACATGTTCCTCCAGATCCGCCACCAATCGGGATACCTGCGCGGTCGACAGATCCAGCGCATCGGCAGCCCCGGTGAAACTGGCGCAGTCCACCACCCGGATGAACACGCGCAAGTTGTTAAGCACATCCATAAGCCCCCCTCGGGCGATGACTGTTACGTTTTATGTAAGGCTGCATCCGCCGTTCGCCCCTTTATCCGTCGGTGGCAAAGACTAAAATTCAGACATCAGAACCGACACGGAGCACGCCAACATGAAAACGTTGATCAGCCTGTTGCTGACCGTCATCGCCACCTCAGCCATGGCCGCTGACAACGAGCCCCTCGCAGTCCTGTACAACCCGGCGCAGCCACTGGACATCGCCAAGGTGGTTTCTGTGTCGGACACCGCGACCGCGTGCGGGGTTGTACCGGCGACCATGGTGTATGTCGATCATCAGGGCCAGACCCACCGCGTGACCTACAACGTCATGGGTGATTGCACCAGCAACCTGTGATCAATGGCTCATAGCACGGTCCACGTGTAGCTGAGGATCAAGCGGTTCTCGTCGATATCACTGCGGTAGTTTGAGCGCGCCATCGCATTGCGCACGCGAATGCCCAAACCTTTGAGGCTGCCGCTCTGCAACACATAGCCGATGTCCAGGTCACGCTCGCGATCCTTGCCTTCGAAACCCTTTCCGGTATCGACATTGTTGCCGCTGATGTAGCGCACGGTACTGGTCAGCCCCGGTACGCCGAGCGCCGCGAAGTCGTAGTCGTAGCGCGCCTGCCAGGAACGTTCATCGGTGAAGGCGAACTCGTAGGTCGGCACTTCGTTGCCCAGCGGCGAGATGTTGGCAAACACCCGTGGGAACGCACTGTCACCGAACATGCCCTGATAGCCGACGTAAAACGTATGACCGCCACGCTTGGCCGACAGCAACGAGAAGAACGCCTGGTTGTCGATATTGCCCAACAGCTTTTTGCCATCCTCGCGGGAATCGAAGTAACCGAGATTGGCGCCGAGGATCCAGTCGCCCACCGGTTCGCTGTGCTTGAGGCCCAGAAAGCGCTGGTTATAGATGTCTTCCAGTTGCCCGTACCAGGCACTGACCGAGCTGCGTTTGTCGTTGAAGGCATAATCGGCGCCGGCAAAGTTGAAACCGTCACTGCTGACCTGGCGCTGCGGCACATGACCGAGCATGGCTTGCATCTTTTCGTCGCCGGCCTCGTTGCGCAGGCTGGTCGAACTCAAGTGACCGCCCTGCAGGGTCAGGCCATTGATCTCGTTGGAGGTGATGCTTACGCCCTGATAACTCGGCGGCAGCAAACGAATATCGCTGAACACCAGCACCGGCAAATTGGGTTGCAACTCACCGACTTTCAGCTCGGTCTTTGAGTAACGCATCTTCAACGCGCCTTCCAGACGGCTGTAATCGTTCGCCGCGCGGCCGTCGCCCTGCACCGGCAGCAAACCGGTATTGACCCGGTCCGGGGCGCTGTCGAGCTTGAGGCCGAGCAAGCCGATGACATCCACACCAAAGCCGACGGTGCCTTGGGTGTAACCTGACTTCACATTGAGAATGAAACCCTGGGCCCACTCTTCAGCCTTCGATTGCTGATTGGCACCGACGATGTCGGAATAGTCGCGGCTGAAGTAGTAATTGCGCGCTTGCAACGTCGCGGTGGCGTCTTCGACAAAGCCGGTTTCAGCCGCCATCGTGCCCGTGGAAAAACTCGAGACGACAGCCAGGGACAACG
The DNA here is from genome assembly GCF_056402155.1 of Pseudomonas sp. P4_C1. NCBI lineage: Bacteria > Pseudomonadati > Pseudomonadota > Gammaproteobacteria > Pseudomonadales > Pseudomonadaceae > Pseudomonas > Pseudomonas sp. P4_C1. The sequence goes on along the minus strand of NZ_JBFUHY010000067.1, from coordinate 12,154 downwards.
CTGAACCGGTTGTTGGGAGAATCTGTTTCATCGTTTTTCTCTTATTGTTATTGATCGACTGGTTGAAGGACTTCAGTTGCAGTGGATTTGCGACGGGGAACGGAACGACGGGCGCTCAACAGCACATGGGTGACCATGCCGAAAATCAGCCCCCAGAACGCCGCGGACAAACCGAACAACGACATGCCAGAAGCCGTGACCAGAAAGGTCACCAGCGCGGCTTCACGATCGCTCGGCACCGCCATCGCTCCCGTCAACGCACCGGCAATGGCGGCAAACAGGGCCAGCCCGGCCAGCGCCGCGATCAACTCTTTGGGGAACGCTGAAAACAGCGAGACCAGCGTGGCGCCAAAGATCCCCAACAGCAGGTAGCAAAGGCCGCCGACGACCCCGGCCACGTAGCGCTTGCGAGGATCTTCGTGGGCTTCGCGACCGGTGCAGATCGCCGCGGTGATCGCCGCCAGATTCAGTCCATGGCAACCAAACGGCGCCAGCAATGCCGTGCCCAGCGCGCTACTGGCGATGATCGGGCTCGCCGGCGTTGGATATCCGCTGGCGCGCAGCACCGCCATGCCGGGCACGAACTGACCGGTCAGCGCCACCATCACCAGCGGCAAGGCGATGTTCAGGATCGCGCCCAGGCTGAACTCGGGCGTGATCCACATCGGCGTGGCCAGACCGATCACCAGCGCTTCACAATGCAAATCACCGGTGAACGCGGCAATCGAACAGCCCACCAGCAGCACCATCATCACCGCATAACGCGGCATCACACGCTTGCAGATCAGGTAGCAGGCAAACATTGCAAGGACCAGCAACGGCTTGTGCTGCATCGACACGAACAACCCGGTGCCGAAACTGAACAGGATCCCCGCCAGCATCGCCGCCGCGATGGCGGCGGGCAGCTTGCTGATGATCCGGTCGAAAGCCCCCGAGATGCCAACCACGAAAATGATCAGGCTGCTGACCAGATAAGCCCCCACCGCCTCTGCCAGGGAGATGTCCGGCAACAGCGTCACCAGCAATGCCGAGCCAGGCGCCGACCAGGCGATGATCACCGGAACGCGGTAGCGCAGGCTCAAACCGATACCGAGCACGGCGCTGCCAATGGAGATCGCCCAGATCCAGGACGACAACACTTCCCGCGAAAGATGCGCCGCTTCGGCCGCCTGAAAGATGATCACCAACGGGCCCGCATAGGAAATCACCGTGGCGATGAATCCAGCCACGGCGGCTGACAACGAGAAGTCCTGGAAAAACGCTTTCATGATTCAGGCACCGGTCGCTGACAACGCTGGGTTGAGGCCGGCAGCGCTGCGTCGGCTGCTGATGGCGAACACGGTCATGGCCAGGGCCGCCACCGCACCGGGCAAAGCAAACGCCATGAAGTTCAGTTGCAGGGGCAAGCTGATCCCGAGCAAGGCACCACCCAGCAGCGGACCGACGATGGCCCCGTTGCGCCCGATGCCCGACGCCCAGCCCAGGCCGGTAGAACGAATCGTCATTGAATAAAACTGCGCAGCGCAGGCGTACAAGAGAATCTGCGAGCCAATGGTGGTGGCACCCGCAATGGCGATCAGCAGGTACAACACCGGCATCGGGCTGTTGAAGCCCAACAGAGTGATCGACACCGCCGCCATGGCGAAAAACACCGACAGCACTTTCGGCAGATTGAGTTTGTCGCCCAGCACCCCGCCACCAACCGCGCCGAAGATCGCCCCGAAGTTCAGCACCAGCAGGAACGACAGGCTCGAACCCAGGCTGTAACCGGCGTTGGCCATCAGTTTCGGCAGCCAGGAACTCAGCGCGTACACCATCAACAGACAGCAGAAAAACGCCAGCCACAGCATCAGCGTGCGTAGCGCACGGCCTTCACGGAACAACTGCAACACCGGAGTGCCCGTGCCTTTCACTTCGGTCATGTGCAATTGATCGGACGCTTGCGAGACGTAGGCCGGATCAATCCGCTGGAGAATATTGCGCGCCTCTTCATTGCGCCCCTGACGCAACATGAAGCCCACCGATTCGGGCAGGAAATACATGATCAGCGGCAACAACAGCAACGGCAGGACCGCCACGTAAAACACCGACTGCCATCCAAAAATCGGGATCAGCACAATGCCCAGCCCGGCGGACAGCATGCCGCCCACCGAGTAACCGCTGAACATGATCGCGACCAGCGTGCTGCGGATTTTTTTCGGCGCGTACTCGTTCATCAGCGCCACGACGTTAGGCATCACGCCGCCAATGCCGAGCCCGGCAATGAAGCGACAGAGGCCGAACTCGGTGGGGTTGCGGGCGAAACCATTGAGCACGGTGAAGCCACTGAAAAGCATCACGCAGATCGTGATGGCCTTCTTGCGGCCGATTCTGTCCGACAGCGGACCGAAGAACAGCGCGCCAAACATCATGCCGAACAGTGCATAGCTGCCCAGTGCACCCGCTTGCAAAGGACTGAGCCCCCACTCTTTCATCAGCATCGGCAAGACCACGCCGTAGATCACCAGATCGTAACCGTCGAAGATGATGATCAGGGCACACCAGAACAGCACCATCCAGTGAAAGCGGTTGAAACGAGCGTTGTCGATAACCTCATGTACGTCGATCTTGCGCATGGCATATATCTCTTGTTGTTGTTTTTTTAGAGCGTCGGTATCACGGCTTACGTCCGTACAGCCGAGGGTAGAGGCGCCCGATATGTGGCAATAGCCAGTGCGCGCAGATCACTATCCGTTTTGTGCAGAGCCCTGAAACGGGCATGGGAACGGGAGGTATCGAGCCTCTGCGACAAATTGTCTTCTTTGCGATCACATTTGAACGCTAAGCTTGGGCCTATGGATGACTCAGATTATTTACGCCTGCTGACCATCGCGGCCGAGCAAGCCAACGCGTTCCTGTCCAACGCCCGCAAATGGGAGCGTGAGCGTTGGGTGTGCCAGCGCCTGCTGCAAGGCTTGAACATTCCCTATCGCGCCGATGAGTTCGCCCCCGCAGGGGAGCCGCCGGATGTGTTGTTTCGCGATGCCAGTTTCGAGGTGTTCTTCGTGCTCGACGAGGGCCGGCGCCTCAACGATGAATGGCGCGACGAACTGCAACGCCGGCGCAGCGCGTTTTCCCTGAGCCAACTGGTGCGCCGCGAGGCCAAGCCACGACGTATCCCCGCCAACGAGTTCTTGCTGCGATTGGCGCCGACCTTGCGCAAAAAAGCGCACAACTACAAAGAGCGCGGCATGGATCTGGGTGAGTTGGACATCATTGCCTTCGCCAGCCTCAAACGCGAAGTGCTGGACCTCAACAGCCATTTCCCGCCACCGACCGAATACCTGCGCCAGGGCTGGCGTTCGCTGTCGCTGGTCGGGCCGACCTTCGCCCGCGTGCTGTTCGCTCACCCGGATGCGCCGGATTTCCTGCGCAGCAACCTGGGACGCAGCATTGTGTTCGACGTCGGGATCAGCCTGTGAGCCTCGAGCCTTTCCCCGGTCAGCAGCTAAGCTTCGTTCACAGCTGAATAATTTCCCTGTAGCTTCCACACATTCAGCAACGTCTACCCCTGACGAGGCCCGATATGACCAGCCGCCTGAACCCCGACGACCAAAAGCATGTCGAAGAGTACCTGCAGTTGTCCCAGCACCAAGTCGAGCGCCGGCCTTTCCGGCCGTGGATGCTCCTTGTACTGGTCTTGGCAGTGACCATTGGTCTGGGCTTGTTGAGCCGACTTATCAGTTACCTGACGCTATGAGCCGCCTTGCGCTCGCTTGGGTAACCGTACCGATTTCCTTTAGCCTTGCGAGTTATCCCCATGTCCCATCGTATTGTCATTGTCGGCGGCGGCGCCGGCGGTCTGGAGTTGGCTACCCGTCTGGGTAAGACTCTGGGCAAGCGCGGCATAGCCAGCGTGATGCTGGTCGACGCGAACCTGACCCACATCTGGAAACCGTTGTTGCACGAAGTGGCGGCCGGTTCCCTGAACTCTTCCGAAGATGAACTCAACTATGTCGCCCAGGCCAAATGGAACCACTTCGAGTTCCAGCTGGGGCGCATGAGCGGGCTCGATCGTGCGCAGAAGAAAATCCAGCTGGCCGCCACCTATGACGAAGCCGGTGTGGAGCTGGTGCCGGCCCGTGAAGTGCCTTACGACTCGCTGGTGATCTCCGTCGGCAGCACCACCAACGATTTCGGCACCCAGGGCGCGGCGCAACACTGCCTGTTCCTCGACACTCGTAAACAGGCCGAGCGTTTCCACCAGCAACTGCTCAATCACTACTTGCGCGCCCACGCCGGTCAGACCGACAAAGTCGAGCAAATCAGCGTGGCCATCGTCGGCGCCGGTGCCACCGGGGTCGAACTGGCCGCTGAACTGCACAACGCCGCCCATGAATTGGCGGCCTATGGTCTGGACCGGATCAAACCGGAAAACATGCACATCACCCTGATCGAAGCCGGACCACGGGTGCTGCCGGCGCTGCCGGAACGGATCGGCGGCCCTGTGCATAAAACCCTGGAGAAACTCGGGGTCAACGTCATGACCAATGCGGCCGTCAGTGAAGTGACCGCCGATAGCCTGATCACCGCCGACGGCAAAGTGATCAATGCCAGCCTCAAGGTCTGGGCCGCCGGGATTCGGGCGCCGGGTTTCCTCAAGGACATCGACGGTCTGGAAACCAATCGCATCAACCAGCTGCAAGTGCTGCCGACCCTGCAAACCACCCGCGACGAGAACATCTTCGCCTTCGGCGACTGCGCGGCCTGCCCGCAGCCGGGCACCGATCGCAATGTACCGCCACGGGCGCAGGCCGCGCACCAACAGGCTTCGTTGCTGGCCAAATCGCTGAAACTGCGCATCGAAGGCAAGGCACTGCCGGAGTACAAGTACACCGACTACGGCTCGCTGATCTCGCTGTCGCGTTTTTCGGCTGTGGGTAACTTGATGGGCAACCTCACCGGCAGCGTGATGCTCGAAGGCTGGCTGGCGCGGATGTTCTACGTGTCGCTGTACCGCATGCACCAGATGGCGCTGTACGGGCCGTTCCGCACGGCGATGCTGATGCTGGGCAGCAAGATCGGGCGCGGGACTGAGCCACGGCTGAAGCTGCACTGATATAAAACTGTGGGAGCGAGCTTGCTCCGGGCGGCGTTCCGACGATGGCGTCCTTTCAGTCGATATCAATGTCGCCTGATACACCGTCATCGCGAGCAAGCTCGCTCCCACAGGGTTTTGCGACACGTCCAAGATTTTCGCAGACAAAAAAAATCCCCGTATCTTTCGATACGAGGATTTTTAATATGGTCGGGGTAAGGGGATTCGAACTCCTGACATCCTGCTCCCAAAGCAGGCGCGCTACCGGACTGCGCTATACCCCGGTAAAAAAAAGGCACCTTTAAGAGGCGCCTTCTGCGAACAGAGCTTTTGGCGTCTGATCTTGAGATTCGATTCCAGTGTTACCTGGTTTCAAAAATGGTGGGTCGTGTGGGATTCGAACCTACGACCAATTGGTTAAAAGCCAACTGCTCTACCAACTGAGCTAACGACCCAAAAATGGTCGGGGTAAGGGGATTCGAACTCCTGACATCCTGCTCCCAAAGCAGGCGCGCTACCGGACTGCGCTATACCCCGGTTTGAAATTGGCTCCGTGACCAGGACTCGAACCTGGGACCCAATGATTAACAGTCATTTGCTCTACCGACTGAGCTATCACGGAACTACACATTTCAATTTACAACATTGAAGCTTTACTGCGTTCTCTTCAACCCGTTCGCATCGCTGCGTTCGTGTGTCTGAGGCGCGCTATTCTACAATCTTCAGCACCTCTGTCAACCCCCTAAATTGCTTTCAAGTTAATGATTTTCAACTTATTTTGGATTCCTGCTTGGGGAGCGGAAACCCTGGCGGGTGACTGACTGCGGKGCGCACTTTACAAGCCTTTTCCTTTGAGTTCAACAGCCTAACGAAAAAAAGGCCTCGTTATGCGAGGCCTTTTCAATTTTGCCGCCGTTATGGATCAGACGAAGACGATTTCGTCGTTTTCCACCACGCCGTGAGCGGTATCGCCCGGCATGAATCGACCGGACAGGATCAGCTGCGCCAGCGGGTTCTCGATCCAGCGCTGGATAGCGCGCTTGAGTGGCCGTGCGCCGTACACCGGGTCGTAACCGACCGCGATCAGCTTGTCCATCGCCTCAGGGCTGAGCTCAAGCTTCAGCTCGCGCTCGGTCAGGCGGCTGCGCAGACGGCCCAGCTGAATCTCGGTAATGCCGGCGATCTGATCCCGAGCCAACGGCTCGAAGATCACCACTTCATCGACCCGGTTGATGAACTCCGGCCGGAAGTGGGTGGAAATCGCATCCATCACCGCCGCGCGCTGCGCCTCACGGTCACCGACCAGTTCCTGGATCTGTACCGACCCCAGGTTGGACGTCATGACAATCACGGTGTTCTTGAAGTCCACCGTGCGGCCATGGCTGTCGGTCAGACGACCATCCTCGAGCACTTGCAGCAAGATGTTGAACACATCCGGGTGCGCCTTCTCGACTTCGTCCATGAGGATCACCGAATACGGCTTGCGACGCACCGCCTCGGTCAGGTAACCGCCCTCTTCGTAGCCCACGTAGCCTGGTGGCGCACCGATCAAGCGAGCCACGGAATGTTTCTCCATGAACTCGGACATGTCGATCCGCACCATCGCCTCTTCAGTATCGAAGAGGAACTCGGCCAACGCCTTGCACAGCTCGGTTTTACCGACACCGGTCGGGCCGAGGAACATGAACGAGCCGCTTGGCCGGTTCGGGTCGGACAACCCGGCGCGGGAACGCCGCACCGCGTTGGAAACCGCCACAACCGCTTCGTCCTGGCCGATCACACGCTGGTGCAACAGGCTTTCCATCTTCATCAGTTTTTCGCGCTCGCCTTCGAGCATCTTCGACACCGGGATACCGGTCCACTTCGACACGACTTCGGCGATCTCCTCTTCAGTCACCTTGCTGCGCAGCAACTGGTTTTCGGGTTTGCCATGCTGGTCGACCATTTGCAGGCTGCGTTCCAGATCCGGGATCACCCCGTACTGCAACTCCGCCATGCGGTTCAGGTCGCCTTTACGGCGAGCGGCTTCCAGTTCCTGGCGGGACTGTTCGATCTTCTGCTGGATTTGCGCAGAACCCTGAACCTCGGCTTTTTCCGAGTTCCAGATTTCTTCGAGATCGGAGTACTCACGCTCATGCCGAGCGATTTCTTCCTGCAATTTTTCCAGACGCTTCTTCGCCGCGTCGTCGCTTTCTTTCTTCAGCGCCTGGGATTCCACCTTCAGCTGAATCAGGCGGCGCTCCAGACGGTCCAGCACTTCCGGCTTGGAGTCGATTTCCATGCGGATGCGGCTGGCGGCCTCGTCGATCAGGTCGATGGCCTTGTCCGGCAACTGCCGGTCAGTGATGTAGCGATGGCTGAGCTTGGCCGCGGCAATGATCGCGCCGTCAGTGATCGCCACCTTGTGGTGAACCTCATAACGCTCTTTGAGGCCACGCAGGATGGCGATGGTGTCTTCTTCGCTCGGCTCGTCCACCAGCACTTTCTGGAAACGTCGCTCGAGAGCGGCGTCCTTCTCTATGTATTGGCGGTACTCGTTGAGCGTGGTGGCGCCCACGCAGTGCAGCTCACCACGGGCCAGGGCCGGCTTGAGCATGTTGCCCGCATCCATCGAGCCTTCGCCTTTACCGGCGCCGACCATGGTATGCAACTCGTCGATGAACAGGATGATCTGCCCTTCCTGCTTCGACAGTTCATTGAGCAAGGCCTTTAGCCGCTCTTCGAACTCACCGCGATACTTGGCACCGGCAATCAGCGCCCCCATGTCCAGGGACAACAGGCGCTTGCCCTTGAGGCCGTCCGGCACTTCACCATTGATGATGCGCTGGGCCAGGCCTTCGGCGATGGCGGTTTTACCCACGCCTGGCTCACCGATCAGCACCGGGTTGTTCTTGGTACGGCGCTGCAGGACCTGGATGGTCCGGCGAATTTCATCGTCTCGGCCGATCACCGGATCGAGCTTGCCGTCTTCGGCGCGCTTGGTCAGGTCGACGGTGTATTTATCCAGCGCCTGCCGCGCTTCCTCGTGGTTCGGGTCATTGACGGCCTCGCCACCACGCAGGTTGTTGATCGCGTTTTCCAGGGCTTTCTTGCTCACGCCCTGACCGAGCAACAGTTTTCCGAGCTTGCTGTTCTCGTCCATGGCGGCGAGCAGCACCAGTTCGCTGGAGATGAACTGGTCGCCCTTCTGCTGGGCCAGACGATCGGCCTGATTGAGCAGGCGCGCCAGATCCTGCGACATGTTCACGTCGCCGGTCGGGTTCTGGATTTTCGGTAGCTGGTCGAGCTCTTTGGTCAACTCTTTACGCAGGCTGTTGACGTCGAAGCCCACCTGCATCAGCAGGGGCTTGATCGAGCCGCCCTGCTGTTCGAGCAAGGCTTGCATCAAGTGCGCAGGCTCGATGGCCGGATGATCGTGGCCGACAGCCAGGGATTGGGCATCGGACAACGCTAACTGCAATTTGCTGGTTAAACGGTCTATACGCATGGGTCACCTTCCTATTGAGCAGGCCGGACCGATAAAACATCCTGAATGAAGAAACCTGCCAGATAGCACAATAGATGTGGTCGATTCTGGGAGTTTCAAGCGTCGGAACGTTGATGCAGGTCAGGGAAGTCTAGCGTTCGAGCCAGATCAAGGAAGCAAATCGACCGGTACGAGGATTTCGCCGGTAAGAGAAGAAGCGCGGATCGGTGACTGTGCAGAACCCGCCGCCGTAGACCGCAGTAACCCCGCGAGCCGCCAGACGCAGACGCGCAAGCCTATAGATGTCGGCCATGAACTTGCCGGGGTTTTGGCTCGGTACAAAGGCCTCTGCTGCTTGCGGCAACTGCTGCACGAAGGTTTCGCGCACTTCAGGGCCGACTTCAAAGGCTTGCGGGCCGATGGCCGGGCCAAGCCAGACCAATACCTCGGCAGGCGGTACCGCCAGACTGTCGAGGGTGGCTTCCAGCACGCCCGCCGCCAGCCCGCGCCAACCAGCATGGGCCGCAGCGACACGGGTACCGGCACGGTCGCAAAACAGCGCAGGCAGGCAATCGGCGGTCATCGCAGCGCAGGCGACGCCCGGAGTTGATGTCCAACTGGCATCAGCCGTATCCACCCGGTCAGGATCAGCATGGGCCACGACAATGCCGTGGACCTGCTGCAGCCAGGCCGGTTGAATGGAGAAATGATCGGTAAGACGACGGCGATTCTCGGCAACAGCTTCAGGGCTGTCGTCGACGTGATCGCCGAGGTTGAGGCTGTCGAACGGCGCCACACTGACGCCGCCCGCACGGGTGGTCACGCAGGCTTTGACCCCGGCCGGCGCGGGCCAGTCAGGAATCAGCCAGTCACTCATCCGATGAACGCCTCGCGGTCTTGCTTGAGCAGGGTCAGCAGCCAGACGAAATCTTCCGGCAACGGCGATTCCCAGCTCATGCGCTGACCGGTGGTCGGATGATCCAGCTCCAGGAAACGCGCATGCAGCGCCTGACGCGGGAAGTTTTTCAGGGATTCGACCATGGTTGGGTTGGCGGCCGGCGGAATACGGAAACGACCACCGTAGGCGGGATCTCCGACCAACGGGTAGTTGATGTGCGCCATGTGTACGCGAATCTGGTGCGTACGACCGGTTTCCAGCTTCACCCGCACATGGGTGTGGGAGCGGAAACGCTCGAGCACGCGGTAATGGCTGACGGCCTGCTTGCCACCTTCCATCACGGCCATGCGCTGGCGCTGCTGGCCGTGACGACCGATCGGCGCATTGATCTTGCCTCCGGCTGTCACCACACCGATCACGATGCACTCGTAGATCCGGCTGACGCTGCGGCTCTGCAACTGTGTCACCAACTGCGTCTGCGCTTGAATGGTCTTGGCCACCACCATCAGACCGGTGGTGTCCTTGTCCAGGCGATGCACGATACCGGCGCGCGGCACATTGATGATGTCCGGCACGTGGTGCAGCAAGGCGTTGAGCAGGGTGCCATCGGCATGACCGGCAGCCGGGTGTACCACCAGGCCCGCAGGTTTGTTGATCACCAGGATGTCGTCGTCTTCGTAGACGATGTCCAGGGCAATGTCTTGAGCGACCCATTCGCCCTGAGCTTCCTGCTCGGCAGTCAACTCAAGGATGGCGCCGCCATGGACGATGTCTCGCGGGCGGATAACCGCCCCATCCACAGTCAGGCGGCCGTCTTTGATCCAGGCGGAAAGGCGCGAGCGCGAGTGCTCAGCGAATAATTGTGCGGCGACTTGATCGAGGCGTTGGCCGCCCAATTCGGACGGCACCTCTGCGCGAAGTTCAATTTTATCGGACATGCTCAGACTAGGCGTCGGCACAGCCTTTGGTTTCGGCTGCGCGCTTGTGGTTAAATACGGCGTCTTTTGCCCCGAGGCTATTCAACGGGGCGTTCATCATAACAGGACGGCCACGCCCAAGACAGCGGCCGTCATAGGGACGCAAGCCGCCATGCAAGTGAAACACCTGCTGCTGATCGCCATCCTCGCATTGACCGCTGCTTGCTCATCGAAGGAAGTCGTAGACGAAAACCTCAGTGAAGTCGAGCTGTACCAACAGGCTCAAAACGACCTGGACAACAGTAGCTACACCAGTGCCATCGCCAAGCTGAAGGCTCTGGAATCGCGTTATCCGTTCGGTCGCTATGCCGACCAGGCGCAACTCGAACTCATCTACGCCAACTACAAGAACACCGAGCCAGAAGCGGCCAAGTCCGCTGCGGAACGCTTCATTCGTCTGCACCCACAGCATCCGAACGTCGATTACGCCTACTACCTCAAGGGCCTGACTTCTTTCGATCAGGACGTCGGCCTGCTGGCGCGCTTCCTGCCACTGGACATGACCAAGCGTGACCCGGGCGCCGCCCGCGACTCCTATAACGAGTTCGCCCAGCTGACCAGCCGCTTCCCGAACAGCCGCTACGCGCCAGACGCCAAGCAGCGCATGATTTATCTGCGCAACCTGCTGGCGGCCTACGAAATTCACGTGGCCGACTACTACCTGACCCGCCAGGCCTATGTCGCCGCCGCGAACCGCGGTCGTTACGTGGTGGAAAACTTCCAGGAAACCCCTTCGGTCGGCGACGGCCTGGCGGTGATGACCGAGGCCTACCAGCGCCTGCATCTGGACGAACTGGCGGCTACCAGCCTGGAAACCCTGAAGCTCAACTACCCGAACCACCCGACGCTGGTGGACGGTCAGTTCGTGCCGACCGTGGCCGAAGCCGACAACCGTTCGTGGCTGAGCAAGGCGACTCTGGGCCTGATCGAGTCGCGTCCGCCGCTGCCACCGGGTGAAACCCGCGCCAACCAGGACGTCCAGAGGCAATTCCAGGACGCCAAGGACGCAATCCCGGCCGAGCTCAAGCCTAAAGACGACAATGGCGACGCGGTCGAAGAAGAAAATCACGAAGCGCAAGGCAACAACAGCGACCGCTCGTGGTTCAGCTACATGACTTTCGGCGTGTTCGACTGACACCTCGGGTTGTGCAAAAAGGGAGACTTTCGAGTCTCCCTTTTTTATTTCAGCGCTTTATTACACTGTGCGGCTGTCAGGTCCTTGGCTAAACTGCCGCTTCATCTATCAAAAAGCAGCACACCATGCTTCGTTTATTGTTCTGGGTTGCCCTGATTGCCGCTGCAGTATGGTTCTGGCGCAAGTTCAAGGGGCAGGCATCCACCCCCAAGCCCCCTGCCGAACGGGAAGCGGCGCCCATGGTCCGTTGTGCCCATTGCGGCGTTCACCTACCCCGTGACCGCGCGCTGAGTCACGACCAACAATGGTATTGCAGCCAGGCTCATCTCGAGCAAGACAAGGGTTCCAGAGGCCGCTGATACGTCACCCGAAATGACGGCCGATTGAGGACTATCGCACGCACCCAAGGAACTGAAAGGCGTCGATCGACGTCTGACGCAGATTATTCAAGATCACTCTCTGCGAATGAACCGGGTAATCGAAAACGTCCTCCACTTGTTGTACCGCGAGCAAATGTCGCCGCTACGGCTCGACCTGAAATCACTGGAAATACTCGATAATGAAGCCCCAGCCCCCTATATCACCCCAGCCCCCTATATCA